>DATHTH010000289.1:0-3645 GCA_035463495.1 Anaerolineales bacterium
TCGTAGCTCCAGCTACCAATCTGCCCAATCCGTTGTGCCTCAGAGAGCAGGTGTTCCTTCTCCCGTAGTGCAAGCTCAGTTATCTTCAGGTTCGTGACGTTTTGAGAGACCACGAGAATCTCATTGATCTCCTCATTCGAGTCGTACAGCGGAGCAACATTCACGCGGTAATATTGTCCATCCAGTCCCTGTGCTTCATACATGGAGACCTTACCATCAAAGGCCTCTTGCAGATGTGGCCGGGCCGTCCGCCAGGTTTCCGGTGTAGTCAATTCGGCGAAATGCTTCCCAATGAAATCCTCAGCCCTGTAGCCGGATGCTTTCAATTCCAATCCGGCATCGAAGACCATCTGGAACTCCCGGTTGTAAACGCTCACCACACCGTTAGGAAAATTCTCAGCCAGGTCACGGTAGCGCTGCTCACTTGCCCTGAGAGCGGCTTCTGCGTTCTTGAGCTCGCTGATGTCATTTGAGACTCCGATGAAGCCGATCAGTTTTCCAGTGGAATCAAGGAACGGTGAATTAGACACGAATGCCGGGAACCGACTTTCATCCTTGCGCTTCACCGTGAATTCGCCGCTCCAGGCGTGCCCAGCCAGCATGTGCTGCATGATCTCTTGCGCCTGGACCTGTGACTGTTCTGATGGTGTTAGCTCGGTGATCAATTTGCCGATTGCCTCGGACGCAGTCCAGCCATACAGCTTTTCTGCGGCGGCATTCCAGTAAATCACATGCCCCTGTAGGTCGGTGGCAATGGCAGCGCTTCCAACGGCGGCCAGCAAATTTGCCTGAAGCACAATTTTTTCCTCTGCCTGTTTGCGTTCCGTGACCTCCTCGGCGACATAACAGAAACGGGTTCGAGCCGAGGCAGTATTCGGGATCACAGCCGCTGTGACGGACAGCCAACGAGTCTGCCTGCCGTCTTCATGCAAATATTCAAAGTGCACCGGCATGCCCAGGCGTTCGCTTTCCCGGTAATGCCGGATCCACTCTTGCAGCACGGCAGGAGGAACGCCCAGCTCACTGCTGAGCTTACCATTCGTTGAGTCCTTGGCTACTCCAAAGAAACGGCAGGTCGCAGGGTTGTCGTACACATGCAGGATATCGTCATCTCCGACCAGCTCTGTGATGCCCATGAGATTGGGGGCGCTCTCGTAAAAGCTGCGCAGAGTTGCCTCGCTCTGCCGGAGCTGTTCTTCCAATTCCCTACGCTCGGTGATGTCGCGATAGTTAAAGACGATCGCCTGCACACTCGGTTCAGCAATCAGGTTGCTGATGGTGCTATCAAGCCAGCGCCAGGAGCCATCTTTGTGCTTGAAGCGGTACTGTATCCTTGCCACTTTGCCGGAATCTTGGAGGACCTCATTCAACTGCTCCAGAACGGCAGGTAAATCGGCAGGATGTGTCAAGACACCCGGATCCTGTCCTTCCGATTCTTCACGGGTGTACCCGAGAATTTGATAGGTAGAAGGGGTGACCTGGCGCAACTTTCCATGCAGGCCCAGGAGAGCAATGCCATCCGGGGCGTTCTCGATCAGCGATTGAAAACGCTTCTGTATGGCAGCGACTTCTGCTTCTGCTTTCTTGCGCTCTGTAACGTCACGCGAATTGATCAGCGCCACCATCTCGCCATGTTCGTCCACAAACGTCCGTCCGACGGCTTCCAGAAAGCGCCAGGTACCGTCCCGGTGACGGACGCGACACTCTGCCAAAGAGCTGGCTTCCACGCCTTGCATGGTTTCGAAAAAGCGGGCAATGATCATCTCTCGATCATCCGGATGCAACAGATCGAGAGCCCCTGTGTTTACCAATTCTTCCGGTTCATAACCGAGCAGGTGCTTCGACGATGGGCTCTGGTAATGAATGGTCCCATTGACGTCCAGCACGGTCACCAGATCGGAGGAATGCTCGATCCAGGTGCGGAAGCGTTTCTCGCTTGCCTCCAGTGCAGCCTCGGCATGCTTTCTTTCGGTAATATCACGGACCGCGGCAATGTGGACCGGCCGACCCTGGTGAATGAAGAAACGCCCGGTGATCTCAACCGGGAAGATCGAGCCATCCTTTCTGCGGTGAAAACGGAGTGGTATGGATATCACCTGCTCGGGAACCACAGGTGTCTCTGCTGTGACTTGTCTGGTTTGCTCCGGCTCTGCAGAGAGATCTATGTTCTTTTTGCTGAGCAGCTGTTCCTGACTGTATCCATATAAGGCGCAGGCTGCGTGATTCGCTTGAAGGACCTGTCCGGTTGCGTTATCGATCAGCAGAATGGCATCCGATTCGGCTTCGAACAATTGGCGATAATTCTCTTCACTCTCGCGTAACGCTTCTTCAGCCAGTTTGCGCTCGGTGATGTATTCGTGGGCGACAACGATCCGCAGTGGGCCTTCCTGGAACCTTGTGACGCGGCCAAAAAACCAGCGTTTCTCGTCCGGGGAATGGCAGGGATATTCGATCGCGAAGGATTGCTCTTCACCTCGCAGGACAGCGCGAATCCCGTCTGCCATGTCCTTCGCCTCCTCGGCATAAGGACCGGCGGCTGTGTCGCACACCGCCAGGTAGTTGACGCCCTCCGATACCTGCTGGGGGGTTATACCATTCGCCCGCGCGAACTCGCGCCACGAGCGGTTGACCGCCACGATGGTCCCTGATTCGTCCAGGATGGCAATGTTGGCTGTTAGCGCGTCGAGAGTCGCGCGATTAAATCGTTCAGATGCTTGTAAGGCTACCTCAGACTTCCAGCGCTCCGTAATGTCCTGGACCATCCCCACGGACCGAACGATCTTGCCTGAGGCGTCTTTGCTGTTCTCACACTTTTCTAGTACGTAACGGACTTCGCCCGTGTCTTGACGAATGATCCGGTGTTGAATTTCATAGCCATCTAGTCCCTGGCGGACGGACTGTGAATAGGACTCGTCTACCTTGGCCCGATCATCCGGGTGGACGGCAGTCAGAAATGCCTCATATGTACCTTCGAAGATGCGCGGTTCAAGACCGAAGATCCGGTAGACTTCATCGGACCAGGTCAACCGGTTCTCGAGAAGGTCGAGATCCCAACTACCTATGTGCGAAATAGCCTGTGTCTGTTGCAGCAGCGCCTCCCGCTGACGCAGTGCTTCCTCCATCTGTTTCCGCTCGGTGACATCCACAAACATCATCAGCAATAGCTCCTCCCCGCCTGACCGGAAGGTGGTGAACTGCGCCTGGTACCAGGCCTCCTTGCCGAAGCTGGTGTGTACGTGGACATCGCCGGTCACCATGGTTCTTTCGGTGATTGCCTTTTGGGCCATGCTGTAAAGACCCGAGGGCTTCCACGACTCAATCTGGTGGAAGTTTTGGCTTGTGAGCTGCTCAATCTTTCCACCAACCATTTGTGCAGCCGCAGCATTTGCAGTTAAACATTCCCCACTGAGGCGGTAGGTAAAGATGCCAACCGGAGAAGAGCCTACAATCCGCTCCGTGAATTCACGTGCGTCGGCAAGCTGCAGTTCTATCCGCTTGCGCTGAATGGCATACTGGATCGCGCGGGTGAGCAGGCGACCGTCCACCCGCCCTTTGATCAAGTAATCCTGTGCGCCCGCCTGGACCGCCTGGGTGCCAAGCTCCTCATCGGCATGACCCGTCATCACGATAACAGGAAGCTGGGGA
>DATHTH010000290.1:0-3917 GCA_035463495.1 Anaerolineales bacterium
CTGCGACGAAAAGTAGAAGATTGCCGGATTGGTCTGATCGATCGCAAATTGTGTTCCGTCGCCCCACGGGATATGGCGCCATACGCCGAATTCATTTCGATAATACACACCATTGTCCTGGGCGCCTCCACCCACAATATCGCGATCGTGCTCAGCGATATCAATATCGTAGAACTGCGTTATAGCGAGCACGCCTGAGGCGAACACCCAGGTGTTCCCCTGGTTTGCGGACCGATAGACTCCGCCATCATTCGCCAGGAAGATCCGATTTGAATTGCCAGGATCAAACACCAGGTCCTGCTGGTCAGAGTGGATGACTGTTGAGACAGAGGTCCAGTCTGCCACTGTGGCGCCGCCATTTGTCGTCCGCATAAGCCCGGTGTTGTTGCCTGCATACATCACATCTTCGTCAGTCGGATCCACCGCGATCACGGACGTCCACTCATCGAAACCATCAGCGACTCCGGCGATGTCCGCTGCTAGCTCAGTCCAGGTTGTACCACCGTCCTGGGTGCGGAAGATGCGGGTTCCATTCATTCCCAGCTTGGCAACCACGTAATTCGATCTATTTGCTCCCGCGCGACCGATGGCAAGTTTTATCCAGCCTGCAGTTGCACCAGACGGCAGCTGGTTCGCCCCGTCGAGGCGGGTAAAGGCTGGTATCGCTCCCACTTGCTCGCCAGCAGATGTAGTTCTGTAGACACCATCATTGTGTACACCAATGTACAGCCGCTGGGGATCGTCATGAGCAATCACAACGTCGGTGATCTGGTCATCAAAAAGAGACATCAGACCCGGGTTCGTGATCCAGGTTGCTCCGCCATCCACGGATTTGTGCAGACCCCGATCCCCTGCAACATAGATGATATTTGGGTCGCGCGGACTCACAACGATCGCAGAGAAACGCGTGCTGGGCAGGTTAGCACAGATCGTCCAATGAATGCCTTCGTCAGTGGAGCGATACACGCCCACACCGCCCCAGGCCGGAGTCCAAGTGTCTGCGTCCTCGCCTGAAGCCGCATAAATGACCTCCGGATTACTTGGTGCAAATGCGACCGCCCCCATAGTCAATGTCGGCTGTAACTCCATCAGGGCACGCCAGGTGAGACCAGCATTATCGGTGCGCCAGACGCCTCCGCCAGCAGCTGCCGCAACCAGCACATTGCCGTCTGCTGGATGGATCGCAAGCTGGGTTACGCGGCCAATCCCTCGAAAACCCGGGGCAGGGAATGGACCGATCAAGTGCCAATCTGAGCAGACAAACCCGTGATGCCGCCACCATCTGAGCAAGGGCGGCATGACAAGAATCCCGCGGTCGATAATGTCGATTTCGCCCAGGAAACTATCAAGGCAGCGCTCACAGATGTCGCCCCCGCCCGGGCCGTCCAGCCCGGGGGGTATCCCCGGATCCAGTGGAAGATTGGGATCCTTGCCGACATATCCGGGCGGAAAGGAAAGCCCTCCGCGTGTGAAGACGAGTGGATCTTGAATGTTCATGAAATCCGGTGTGCACAGGATCAGCTGGCAAATGCGGTCGACGAGCCTGATCGGTTCCCCGCCCGTCTGTGCCAGTTCCTCCACGACCGGATCCAGCAAAATATACTTCCAGTGGCGAGCTAACACCTCGTATGCAAGCCGTAACCAGGGGTGTTTGGGCCAGGCATAGGCCTGAATGAGACCGGGCCGGTCAATGCGGCCGACGACCACGCCTTCGTTGGGCAGGTATTGAAAGTCTGGGATCAGGCGTGGCGATTTCCGGTCCTGTAAATCGGCCCCCAGGATTTCATCCAGGTCGAGATGTTTGCCGGCATGCGGTGGGAGAGGGATGACCAGGATTGCCTGTTTGCTATCAAATCTCGGAACCTCGATGGGATGGGTCAGGGCGCTCAGCCCTTCTCGCTCGCGAATCCGGACGGTCTTGAGACGTCGCGGTTTTGCACCGGTTGTGAGCAGGAGCGGAGCCGTGATCTTCTCACCCAATAGATTGGCTTGCGCCAACATTTCCAACGCCTGATCACGCAAGCGCTCCTCTCTGTCCACGACCTCTGCCATGAGCTCTGCGTGTCTTAAGGCAGCCAGAAGGCGTGTTGTTGAGCCGGAGTCGGCTCGATCTCCGACCCGTTCTGTAAACCAGCGGACGCGACCGCTTACACCGGGCTCGCGCTTCCTCGGACGGGCCTCATCGGACTCCTGGCGCAGGACGCGAGTTCTGCCTGCCTTCGACCGACTTGATCTGCCTGTAGTTCTCTTCTTAGCCATTCTTCCTTCTTTCTGTGTCCTCTTCAATCTGCCTGCACTTCAAGTCAGCCAGGTCTCCTTGAACGCAAATGCGCTGTCACGGAAGCGCCTCCCTTGCAGGACAACAGTAACTTGGTCTGGTGTCTTTTACGCGATATGTCTTATTCGTTAAGCGTAGGGATGGCGGAACGCAACTGTTTTCCGATGAACTTCAGCACGGCATCGATCAAGAACCAGGTCCCGAGAAAAGCCAGGCACTCCAGAGTGAAACTGTGAAATTTATAGAATATTTCAGCAATCATGATGGAGCTGCCCAACGCGGGGATCTGCTCCAGGAATAGCTGCCGGACCGTGATCGATCGAATGAGGGTGTACATGTCTCAACCTTCCTATCCCGGGTTTGAAACCCGATTGTAAATAGTACCCTATTCGCCTGCTCAAGTTTGAATCACATGCATTAGTAGGCTACACAATACAAAAATTATGTAACAATTAACGGCGTTAATATAGCTAGGAATTTCCCTAGTTTCTGCTAATATGCTCTGCCGATTTGCCCATACGCCGCTTTGAGTAAACACGATGTCGTAGCCTACGTCTGATCAGATCGGTTTTGCTATTATTATGTTAATAAAGGCGATTGCTACTGGTGTTGAGTTACCCCGCAATACACTTGTAAAATTCACGGCTGATTAAGAAATTGTGGCAATGCTCGCCGTTCTGATCACTCTGCTTGCCACGCCTACTCTTGCGGTGGATCCGCTCTCAGATCAACAGCCTGCGCTAGGTACTGAGGTCCGGCTATTCGAAGCTCGGGCCGATGATTCTGCCGGCCCTGACGCCGTCGTTAGCTGGAACGCCATTGCGCTGCGAACAGTCATTCAGGTCGCGCGGCAGAACCAGCCTCACTCGCAGATGTACCTTGCCCGTATACAGGCGGCTGTCTATAACGCGGTGGTGGCCAGCGAGGGAAGCTGTCAGCCGTATAAGTCAAACCTGACGGCTCAATTACTAAAAAGCATCCCTCTGGCATGAACGTGTCAGAGGGATGCCTTGTTCCACCTTTGAAAATTAGTTTTGTTAAATGCAGAATAAATTTACACTTGCGGCACATCCCACCACTTCGAAAGCCTCCCCACCGATTGCAGCGGCTGGTCTGTGTAGTGGGAGACGTCGTTGAACAACATCAGCCGCGCCCGCACCGGATCTTTGAAATCCAGGATGTTCAGGCAGGCGGGTGACTGGTCGAGGCGGTCGCGGTAGCCGCGCGCGTCGAAGCCAAGCAGGCTGCTGATCAGAAGTCTCAATGTGGCTTTGTGTGAAACAATGATCACATTTTGTCCACGGTGTTCCAGTACGATCTCGCGGATGATGGGCAGGGCCCGTGCGATCACATTGACCCCCGCTTCGCCTCCCTGCGGCGCAAAGGTAAATGGATCCTCCTCCCAGGCAGCGTATTCCTCGGGGAATTGAGCTTCCACATCCGCGCGGCGCATCCCTTCCCAGTGCCCGTGACCGATCTCGCGCAAGCCATCCCGGTGGATAACGGGGGTGGCGCGCGGCATGGCCAGGATGGTGGCCGTCTGCACCGTGCGCGTCATTGGGCTGCAGTAGACGGCTGTGATGGAATCGTCCGCCAGGCGCTCGGCCAGGCGCGCGGCCTGGAACTTGCCGTGCTCCGA
>DATHTH010000291.1:0-4858 GCA_035463495.1 Anaerolineales bacterium
CAACAGTTACCGCCTTCCGTTCGAGGACGGTGAGCTGGCAGTGACGACCTGGGGCAGCAGCGGTCCGGCGGTGCTGCTCATGCATGGCTGGGGTGGAGCTCGCGCCCAGATGACGGGCTTTGTCGATCCCTTGTTATTCGCCGGCTACCGGGTTGTTGCTTATGACCAGCCTGCGCACGGTGAGTCGGATGGAATCACCACAAACCTGCTGGAAATCGCTCCCAGCATGGAGTTGATCGCCGGGCACGAAGGACCCTTTCACGCGGTGATCGCCCATTCGTTCGGGACGCTGATCACTTCCTACGCATTGGTGAAACGGAATCTGCCGCATCCGGCACGCCTAGTGTATTTTGGCGCCTTCAACCGGTTGCTGGATTCGCTGCCGCGCTTTCAGACACTGGCACGACTACCCGATGAAGTGATAGATGGCATGCGTGCTATGATGTATGAGAACTTTGAGCGTGATGTGCTGGAATCGATCACCAACGCGGCGCTGGCACCGCAGATCGATATCCCTGCGTTAATGTTCCACGACGCGGCGGACAACGTCACACCGGTCGCTGACAGCCGGGCGATCGCGCGGGTCTGGAGGCAGGCACAGCTGATCGAGAGTGAGGGCATGGGCCATCGAGGTGCCCTGCAATCCAGAGATGTCCATGAGCGGGTCGTCCGCTTTCTGAAGGACAGGCTCCGTCAGTAAATCACCAGATTTTTGAGAGTACCCGAAAACAGGGATGCGGCTGTAGCCCGCATCCCTGTTTTCGGACGTTTGCCAATCCTTTCGTGATTGACTGAATGTATTTACTTACTCCGCAATCGACGGGTGGGCCGTCGAATAGGTTAGCTCGTACACGAATCCATCCGGGGCGCGAAAGTGGGTCCACCTGTAATCCTCAGTCTCGCCCTGGATCGGACCGATGAACTGGATGCCTTTGGACTCCATCTCTGCACGCGCCGCAACGATATCATCGACCAGAAAGCCGGCTACGGGATGATTCATGAAGCTCTCCTTAAAATTCTCGTGCCGGGCGTCGAAGATCTCAAAAATGTCCCCATCGGGCAGCTGAAAAACCGCCAGCCCTGCGTTACTGGAGGTTTGCGATAGTCCCAGCAAACTGCGGCAGAATTCGTTCATTTGCTCGAATTGAGCCGTTCGAGTCCCCAGCCAGATGATACCTTTGACTTTCATGAGGATGCTCCTTTTCCATCATTCGTTAAACACGCCAGAAGCTCGAAGTCAAGCCGTTTTCCTTGAAGATTTCGTGCACCTGCTCCCTTGTCCTGCCACGAAAATCGGGTGACATGCGATCCGAATACCAGCCCTGCGAAAGCTTCCAGATCTGATGGATAGAAAGTGTGGCACCGCGGCTCGCGTTTCGAGCAGCGAGCCATGCCTTTAAGTCTTCTTCCGACCGGAAGAAGAGCATGTTCATTCAGGTGAAGGCGAGGTCGCTATACCACTCCCGGAAAGGGATCAGGAAATGGACCAACGCCTCGGAGCCATGAACCTGCATGCTGCTCACGCGGATTCGAATTGCTTCTCCACTCCAGGCGCAGGCGGACTCGATCTCGGCATCCGTGTCCAGCGCCGCTGGGATGCCGAGCGTGTCCCAGGCGCAATTGGCGAAATAGGTCCTGCCGTTTGCATGAACCTTGAACGCTGTCTCTACCCCGGAAAAGGGGTTCGCCATCAGGATCTCATCAGTACCCGGCCTGAGATACAAAGCGTGGCGCTGGTGAAGCTCCTCATACGCCGCAACCGCCTGCTCGTGAGTCAATTGAAAACGAGCGGCGGTCTCGTCTACCGAGGGCGGTCGCGTCGCCTCGACAAAATGCTGATAGACAAAGAAGCGAATCTGCCAGATCTGATCTTCCACTTAATCCTGCTCGCGTGAACCAAGGATCTCCCAGCCGCGCCTCAGCGCGATGGCTTTCAGAGCGTCATCGGGATAGACCGCCACCGGATGATCCGCATGCTCCAGCAGAGGGATATCCTGTTCGGTGTCCCCATAGGCGACATCGACGCGCTCGACGCCAAGCCGGCTGAGCACCTTTTCGATCTTGCGCTCCTGCGCCACCAGCTCCCCGGCCACTTGCACCCTTCCATCGGCATATTCTACTGGCGTGCCGATCATCTGTGTGCCGATGCGCCGCGCAAACGGCTCGATCATCGGCTCGATCACGCTGCTGGCGATATACACCCGCGAGCCCTCGGCCGCATGGCCTTTCAGCCGCTCAATCACGTCGTCGCGGCGCTTTTTCCAGAGCTCATGTTCCACAACCCATTCGGCAACGGCTTTCATCTTTTCAGGCGTCGCATGTCTTACCATCTTCAGGCTGTCGATCATCAGGCCCTGCGCCCAATTTTGCCAGTCGATCCAGCCGCGTTTGGCAATAAAATACGAGGGCATAATGGATGCCATATAGAGGCGCGCCTGCATCCGGCTCTGGTTGTTCCGCACCCAGTCCACCAGGCCGATAACGGGCGAACCCGTGGTCAATGTTCCGATCAGATCCGAGACAACGATCATCACTCCTCCAGGGCGTCCGAAAAATTATACCCCGTGCGCCAGTGATACAATCATTTTATGGGCACACTTTACCTTGTCGCAACGCCGATTGGAAACCTCGAAGACATGTCGCCGCGGGCAATCCGCGTGCTACGCGAAGCCAGCCTGATCGCGGCAGAGGATACGCGTCACACCGGCAAGCTGCTCAAGCATTTTGACATCCCCACGCCGATCACCAGTTATTTCGAGCATAATAAGCTCGACAAACTGGACCAGATCCTCGAGACCCTCGCCATCGGGGATGTGGCGTTGGTCTCAGATGCCGGAACACCGGCGGTCAACGATCCCGGCTATGAGCTGGTGAGAGCCGCTCTCGAGGCGAACCACGATGTGCGGCCGATCCCGGGACCCTCCGCGCCGATTGCTGCCCTGACCGTTTCAGGTCTGCCTACCGACTCGTTCCTCTACCTCGGCTACCTCCCCCATAAGACCAGTGAGCGCCACAGAAGACTGGAGGAGGTGGAGCACCAGCCCTATACACTTGTGTTCCTTGAATCCCCCTACCGGATCGTGGAAGCACTGGAAGATATCGCCTCCATCCTGGGCGATCGCCGGGTGTGTGTGGCGCGTGAGATGACCAAGATGTTCGAGGAATACTGGCGTGGGAGCGTGAGCCGCGCAGTGGAGTACTTTAAAGCTCAATCGCCGCGCGGCGAGTTCACGCTGGTAGTGGAGGGAAAAAGACCGGATGCACAGGCGCGCTGGAGCGAAGAAGAGTTATTGAAAGCCATCCAGCGGGAAATGAAGACGGAAAAATCGGCCAGGGAAATCTCGGCAGAACTCGTCAAGCCGTCGGGGTGGAACAAGCGGGATATCTATGCCCTGATCAATTCCATGAAATAAGGGATCGCGTTTGCCTGCGGTATAATGCCATAACCTTTATCGCACATACTCCGTCATTATTGCAGAAGAGGAGAGCAATGGACCAACCCACCTGGATTGGCCGTTCTCTGAACGGCAGATACAAGATCAGTGCATTGCTCGGGCAGGGGGGAATGTCGGCTGTATACAAGGCAAACGACCCGAATCTGAAACGTGTCGTTGCCATCAAGCTGATCCACCCTCATCTTTCCACAGACCCCGATTTCGTTTATCGCTTTAAGAAGGAAGCCTCGGCTGTCGCCGCTTTCCGCCATCCAAACATTGTTCAAGTCTATGACTTCAACGTGGATGGCGAAGTCTATTATATGGTGCTGGAATTCATCCCGGGGGAAACGCTGCAGGAGCGTTTGAAGGAGCTTAAGAACTCCAATCAGAAAATGCCCATCGGACAGGCGATCAAAATCATCATCGATATCTGTAATGCCATGGGATATGCTCACAAACATGGGATAATCCACCGCGACATCAAGCCTGCCAACATCATGCTCGATGTGCACGGGCAGGCGATTCTGATGGATTTCGGCATTGTCAAAATCCTGGGTGACGAAACGCACACGGTGACGGGTGCCGTCGTTGGAACGGCTCGCTATATGTCTCCCGAAGTGATCCGCTCCGAAGTGCCGGACGAGCGCTCCGATATTTATTCGCTGGGCGTCACGTTCTTTGAGATGTTAAACGGCAACCCGCCCTTCAATGCCGACTCAGCGATGTCGCTGATGATGCGACATCTGAACGATCCCGTCCCGGATCTGCATAACTTACGTCCCGATGTCCCACCCGACCTGGCGGCGATCATCAATAAATCCCTGGAAAAGGACCGCGCCCGCCGCTACCGATCCGCAGAAGAGATGGCAGCGGATCTGCGACGTGTCCTCGCTAGATTCGAGGCAGGTAGCACGATGCCCCTGCCCGCAGCAGCGGAAGCGGCGACCGAGATCGACGTCGCTCCTATCCCTTTAAATCGCACAGATGAACTATCCATAGCTCAAGAGGCGCTTACGCCGCAAGAGCGTCCGTCTGAAGCTCCGACAGTGATCGAGGAAGCGCCGGCTCCTCCTGTTCAGCAATATGCCGCTCCGGTTCTCCCGGCATCGCAAGACAGTAGACAGGTGGAAAGCCCACCAAAAGGCGCTACGTTTTCGCCCGCGCTCCTGTTTGGCGGTGGTGGAATATTGCTTCTTCTACTCCTGCTAGCAGGCTGGTATATTCTTAATAATGGTCTGGCTGCCAACACAGCGCCCACCCCCACTGCGACCCCTACACGGACATCCCCTCCAACGGCGACTGAGGCGGCAGTTCTCATCGCCGATACCCGGGCGCCTACCGTTACGCTGACTCCCACCCTCGAGCCAACCGCGACCAATACCCTGCCTCCGCTATACGTTAGGATCAACAACATTACGATT
>DATHTH010000292.1:0-1815 GCA_035463495.1 Anaerolineales bacterium
TTCCACCCGGGGAAGGGGACGCAGTGCGCGCGGGAGGTCATCCGCCGGCACGTGGAGCACCTGCACGTGGACCGCCCGCTGTATAACGATCACAATACGATGAAGGAGCTGGTGAAGCGCGGCGAGATATTGGAAGAGGTGGAGCAGGTGGTAGGGGAGCTGGGATGATGTCATTGCGCGGAGGAACGCCTTTGGCGCGACGACGAAGCAATCTCCCCGAATCCAGCATCCGCAAGATTCGAGGAGATTGCTTCGGGCGGAAAAGGCACCGCCGCTCGCAATGACAGGATGATAAGAATATGTTCACCGTCATGTACCATTCCCTGCTGATCGGCGCGGCGCTGTTTGTGCCGGTCCCGTTTCTGGATGACCGGCTGGCGACGTTCCTCTGGAAACGGATGGTCAGTGAGCTGGCAAGGAGCCACAAAAGAGAGCTGACCAGGGAGCAGATCCTTGCTTTCACGTATGCATCACGATTCGGGCTATCGGATGGCTGCCTGGTTGTGGGCAAGAGACTCTTGCGCGAGATCTTCCAGGAGATCCTGTTCTTCTTGGAGTGGCGCAGGGCGATCAACCTGGCCGCGGATGCGTATTATTCCGGTTATCTGTTGAATGAGCTGTTTGCCTATGAGGGGTTCGAGGCAACGAAGGCGGGGAAGTATGCGGCTGCCATGCAACGAGCCAAACGGGGCATCAATACGAAACTGGTGCAGGGCGTGTTCAAGGGCACGTTCCGCTCGAGCAAAGGGGTGCTCACGTCGGTTGTCAGGTGGCTTTCGAGTATTACGGTCGGGTACGTAAAGGACTCGTGGACCCGCAGGAAAAACAGAAGACAGGCAGAGCGCCTGTCCGACCAGCAGATGGAGAGTTTCTTCGAGATGCATCGCTCCCGGTTTCAGACGCTGCTGAAGGACTTGATCGCCAGCCTGCAAGCGGGGATTGGCAGCCTGCCGCAGGAGCATTTCGACGACTTGAGAAGGAAGATGTTCGAGGAGATTGCCGCGTCGTCGCAATGACACTATGGAGACAATTTGATCCTCAACCAAGTCCATTTCTTTTCTGAGACGCTCGGTGTTCAATGCACGATGAATGTCCTGGTCCCGCAGCGGGCACTCGCGGAGATGAAGAGCAGGCGCTCTCCCAGAGTCCGCACGCTATATCTGCTGCACGGGCATTCGGACGACCATACCGCCTGGCAGCGCTGGACGTCCATCGAGCGCTACGCCGAGGGGCTGAACCTGGCTGTGGTGATGCCGGCGGTGCACCTGAGCTTTTATACGGATATGGTCTATGGCGGGAAGTACTGGCAGTTCATCAGCGAGGAAGCGCCAGCGGTAGTGCGGGAGCTGTTTTCCCTGTCCTCGCGCCGGGAAGATAACTTTGTGGCGGGTCTTTCGATGGGCGGGTACGGCGCGTTCAAGCTGGCGCTGACTCATCCCGACCGATATGCAGCCGCGGCCTCCCTCTCGGGCGCCGTGGACATCCGCGAGGTGGTTAATGCTCATGGAGACCGCAATGACAAAGCCTGGATTGCAGGCATGCGGAATGTGTTCGGAGACCTGAGCAAGGTACCGAATAGTAAGCATGATCTCTTTACCCTGGCAAAGCGGGCTGCAAAAGGGAACGTGAAACCTCGCCTTTATCAATGCTGCGGCACAGAGGATTTTCTGTACGAGGATAACATCCGCTTCCGGGACGCGGTGGGCAAGCTTCCCCTGGACCTCACCTACGAAGAGGGACCCGGCGAGCACAACTGGGTATACTGGGACCAGATGATCCAGAGGGTGCTGGAGTGGATGTTCTGGTAGACCAGGG
>DATHTH010000293.1:0-19554 GCA_035463495.1 Anaerolineales bacterium
ATATCTCGTAACGCGAGGGCGGATTATAGCACGCCTTCCCGATATTCACAAGCACCGCTTGCCACTGAGACATGGCTTTCTCAGAATCCAGTTCATGTCCCCCTGAGAGAGCGTTTTCCCCGGCACCGGCCGCCAGGGCAGGCGTCAGCAACCGCAGGGTCTCTGTCACTGTGGTAGAGATGCCCACCTGCACCGCGTGCATGCGCAAGTGTCGCTCCGCTCACACCGTCCCGAAGCGGTGTCCTTCGGGAGCATGACATGCCCCGGATTTGTCACCCGATAATGAGAAAGCCATAGCCACTGAGATACTGAGTCTGGCTGGCTCTGTGTCTTCGTGACTCAGTGGCTAATATTTCCGTATAGCCAGCACCGCATTGTGCCCGCCAAAGCCGAATGCATTGCTGATCGCCAGGTTGATCTTCTTCTCGCGCGCCTCGTTCGGGATGTAATCCAGGTCGCACTCGGGGTCAGGCGTCTCATAATGGATCGTCGGCGGCAGGATGCCTTCCCGTACTGCCTTCACGCAGAAGATCACTTCCAGGGCGCCCGTTGCCCCCATCATGTGGCCTGTCATCGACTTCGTAGATGAAATGGGAATTTCATACGCCCTCTCACCAAATGCAGCTTTGATGGCACGGGTCTCAGATTGGTCGTTGAGCGGTGTCCCGGTTCCGTGGGCATTGATGTAACCCAGCTCATTCACCGGCGCCCTGGCGGAGGCAAGCGCCATCCGCATGGCTGCAGACCCGCCCGCACCATTCTCGTGGGGAGCAGTCACATGAAAGGCATCCGCGGTCGCGCCATAGCCGGCTAGTTCTGCCAGAATGTTCGCCCCGCGCGCCTTCGCATGAGACTCGGTCTCCAGGACCAGCACGGCCGCGCCTTCCCCCATCACCAGCCCATCGCGGTTCTTATCGAACGGCTGTGGCGTCATGGAGTAGTCTTCGTTACGGCGAGACATCGCTCCCACCCGGTCGAACGCCGCAACCCCGGTCGCGCAAATCGTCATTTCCGCCGCCCCAGCCAGAGCGGCATCGATCATCCCCCCTCTTAACATGAGCAGCGCGGTGCCAATCCCGTCGGCACCTGAAGCACACGCCGAAGCCACGGAAAAACAGGGTCCCTTGATGCGATAGTCGATCGCGATCATCCCTGCGGCGCCGTTCGGCATTAGCATGGGTATCAGAAACGGGCTAACCCGCCGCGGACCTTCCGTATGATTGGTAATGACCGCATCCTGCAAGGACTTGATCCCCCCGATTGCCGACGACACCAGCACACCGATCCGGTCCGCGTTCGCCTCGGTGACTTCCAGGCCCGAGCTTTCCAACGCCTCTTTCGCAGCCGCGATCCCCAGCTGCTCGAAGCGATCCCGCCGCCGGGCTTCCTTGGGGTCCATGTAACGATCCGGCTCAAAACCTTTTACTTCCGCCGCAAAATGCACATTCAGCGGCGCCGGGTCGAACAATGTAATCGGACCTACGCCCGAGATGCCTTCAATTGCATTCTTCCAGCTCTCTTCTACCGTCAAGCCAAGGGGATTGACCGTTCCCATCCCTGTGATAACAACTCGTTCCATGCACTCCTCACATTTACCATAATGAGCGGGTTTCGCAGTATTGAAAACCCCGAATCTGCCTGCTCGTCACGACTCCCAGGGGGTCTGCTTAGCCTCGCAATCAGAAACGGATTTATTATTAACCAGCCTATTCTCCAGCCCGGGGAATGTAGTCTCCTTCCACCCAGTATTCGCCACCGGGGCTGACTTCCTTCTTCCAGATAGGGACAATCTCTTTGAGCCGATCGATCCCATAGCGTGCAGCATCGAAGACGCCCGTGTCGCGGTGCGCGGCGGTACAGGCAATCAGAACCGTGGGCGTTTGCGGATAAAGCCTCCCAATACGCTGGACGATGGCGATCCCCTGGACCACCGGCCACTTTGTGCGGATCTCATCGGCGACCTGCCTCATCTTGGATTCTGCCATCGGGATGTAAGCTTCATATTCCAGGTATTCGGTTTGGTGCGGCTCACCACGGCCGGTCTCGCCGCGCACCATACCCGTAAAAATGGCTGCAGCGCCTGTGCTGGTCAGGGTGATGCGTGCCAACAGGGCATTCAGATCGATCTCATCTTCCGTAATGGAAAAAATTGTTGGGAAGTCCATGTTCCTATGAGTTCAGTTCGCCACCACGTATAAGGCATGCATCCGTCATCCTCCCGACACCGGTGGGAACATCGCCAGCTCCGCGTTCGGCGGAATCACGGCATCGTCAAAAGCGTATTCGCGGTTGATGGTAATTAGCACGCTGGACATTGACTCTCTGAGACTGGGATACTGGGCGGAGATCTTCTCCCTGAGGCCTTTGACCGTGAGATCGCCGGGGATATCTAACTCCAGCGATTTGGTACCTGCTCGATCTCGGAGCGTTGCGAAGAATAAAAGCCTGACACGGTTCATACGTTTCAGACCCAGACGTCATTCGCGGCGGTCTTTTCACTGACAACCTCGCCGGTATTGACTGTCCCAACGGGCTCCACCAGCAGGATGTGACACTCTTGCGCCGCAACAGGCTTATGCTCAACTCCCCTGGGTACGACAAACATCTCGCCTTCATTCAGAGTGACACTCGTTTCCCTGAATTGAATTTCCAGCTGGCCTCTCAATACGATAAACACCTCATCCGTCCCCAGGTGATCGTGCCAGATGAATTCTCCCTGCACTTTGACAACTTTGAAGTGATAGTCGTTCATCTGCGCGATGATCTTCGGCGACCAATGCTCGGAGAATTTTGCGAGTTTTTCCTGGAAGTTAATAGGCTGGGTATTCATAAGGGCTCACTCGTTCCGCCAGCAGGGTGGCTGCATCCAGAACTCATTCATTTATCACATCCCCGCTTTGACCACCATGCTTCTCAAGCAGGCGAATGTTCTGAATTCGCATTGTCTTCTCTGCAGCCTTGGCCATATCATAAACCGTCAACGCGGCAACGGAGACCGCGGTCAGAGCCTCCATCTCGACGCCGGTTTTGCCGATGGTTTTGGCTGTCGCCGTGATCACCACGCCGGGGAGGGAATCGTCCAGCATCAGGTCTACGTCGACCTTGGTGAGCGGCAAGGGATGACATAGCGGGATCAACTCCGAGGTGCGCTTGGACGCGCCGATCCCGGCGATCTGCGCAACGGTCAAGACATCCCCTTTCTTGATCTGTCCCGCGCGAATCAACTCCAGTGTTTCCCGCTGCATGTGGATCTCGCCGCGCGCCACAGCGATCCTCTCGCTATCGGGTTTGTGCCCAACGTCCACCATACGGGCGCGGCCCTGCTCGTCGAGATGGGTAAGCTTCTCTGTCATGAGGAAATTATATCGTATGCAGATACCCAGGGGTATAATTCTCTGCCTATGGAAAACCTTCTGGGACGCCAGCTCAACTACAAGGTACAGACTCCTGTTTACGAGGGTCCGCTTGACCTGCTGCTCGACCTGATCGAGCGCGCCGAGCTGGATGTCACGTCTGTCTCGCTGGCAACGGTGACCGATCAATACCTCGGATACATCCGAGGGCTGGAGCAGCTTGCGAAGCATCCCGAAGAGATTTCTGCCTTCCTTGTAATCGCCGCCAAGCTGCTTCAAATCAAATCCGAGGCGCTGCTGCCAAGACCTCCTGCCCGTGCAGCGGGCGAGGAGGACATCGCCCGCGCACTGGTTGACCAGCTGAAACTATATAAGCGATTCAAGGAGATCGGCGGCTGGATGAATGAACGCCAGCATGCCAACTTGCGCACCTATTTACGCGTCGCTCCGCCCCCAAGAGTGGAGCCGAAACTCGATCTATCCAGCCTGACGCTCGACCGGCTCGTCGCCGCAGCTCAGATGGCATTTGCCAGAGAACGGCTGAAACAGCCGCTGGGGGTTATTATCGCCGCCCCGCGCATCACCATCCGCGAGAAGATTGACTTGATCACAAAAGTGATTCGGGAGAGCGGGCGCTCGGATTTTCGATCCTTGCTGAACCAGGGCTCGTCGCGGCTGGAAGTCGTGGTTACCTTCCTGGCAATGCTCGAGCTGGTCAAACGCTACCGGATTGAGGCTCGCCAGGATGGGCTATTCAGTGAAATCGAGATCAACCGATCGGAGGATTGGGCAGAAGATCAGGAGATCGAGATTGAGTTTGAGTAGGCTCTTAAGGTTTTAGAGACCAATCCGAGTCTGATGGCGTCAGGATGCCTGATCGGCTTCCGAGCCAGAGTGCCAGGAACGCGCCGAGATTGTCAAAGACCACTATATCCCAGATGGAGGCGCTCCGCCCTGGTACAAATGATTGGTGGACCTCATCACTGACCGCATAGAGCACGGCGAACAGCCAGGCGATCCAGCGCTTGTCCGTCCTGTACTGAAGCCCGCGCCAGTAAGCCAGGGCGAGCAGGGCATATCCGAGGACGTGTCCACCCTTTTTCACCACCCGATCCAGCCAATCAAAATGTGGCAAATTTGACGACGGCTGCGCCGAAAAGACGAAAATCACCAGCATTACCAGTACGACGGGCAGCCAGCTCGAAAGAAGTTGAGTCCATTTACGCATGACAGATATTAAACCACAGCGCGGTCCGGTTCGCGAAAATGAAATTCTCTTGAAAGATACCGATATCTGGCTGCACTTCGCGAATCCTTATCGCCTGATCCGTATCAATACTCTCGCGGATATTGTGCCAGCACTGCGCGAGGTGGAGCAACGGGTCGAGGAGAATGGTTGGCACGCGGCTGGTTTCCTCAGCTATGAAGCTGCACCCGCATTCGACCCGGCTCTGCGCGTCCGAGCTCCGGAAGGATCTACCTCAGGATTCCCCCACCTGTGGTTTGGACTCTTTCCGCCACCGGAACCGGTGGCCTTGCCGGAGCCAGAAACAGCGCCTGAAGCCTTGGATTGGAGCCCAACCGTGGATCGCGAGGAGTATCACGCAGCTGTCGAGCAGATTCGCCAGCACATTGCTTCCGGGTGGACGTATCAGGTAAATTACAGCATGCGCCTGCAGGCGGATTTTCGGGGTGAAGCCTGGGATTTGTTCTTGCAACTCGCGCAACATCAGAATCGTCATGCGGCCTATCTGGATCTGGGCAGCCACGTGATCTGTTCTGTCTCGCCAGAATTGTTCTTCCAGCTGGATGGCGACGTCATTACCTGCCGCCCGATGAAAGGAACCGCCCGGCGAGGTCGCACTACTGCCGAGGATCGGGATCGCTCGCAGTGGCTGAAAAACTCGGAGAAGAACCGTGCCGAGAACGTGATGATTGTGGACATGGTACGCAATGACCTGGGGCGAATTGCCCGAACTGGCAGTGTCCGTGTGCCGGAGCTTTTCCAGATGGAACGCTACCCCACGCTCTGGCAAATGACATCGACGGTGACAGCCTCAACGCAGGCTTCGTTGACAGAGATATTCTCGGCGCTGTTCCCGTCCGCTTCGATCACGGGGGCACCAAAGGTCAGCACAATGGGGATCATTGCCGATCTTGAGAATACACCCCGCAGGATTTACACCGGCAGCATCGGTTACTTTGCACCGGGGAGAAGGGCGAAGTTCAACGTAGCCATCCGTACCTTGCTTATCGATAGAGAGAGGCGACAAGCAGAATACGGCGCAGGTGGTGGAATCGTCTGGGACTCCACAGGACCCGATGAGTTTGCCGAAGCCTTGCTCAAAGCACGTGTTCTGACGGAACGACCAGCTGCCTTCTCACTGCTCGAAACCCTGCTCTGGACGCCCAAAAAGGGCTTCTTCTTAGGTGAGGAGCATGTTTCCCGTATGCTGGATTCGGCTCAGTATTTTGATATTCCCATTACACGAGAAAAGCTGGACGAATATCTTAAGCAGCTGTCCGGGAGCTGGCGAGCCCCTCACCGCGTCCGGTTGTTATTAGACCGGGAAGGCAATTTGCAATCTGAGTCCAGTGCCCATGACTCAGCCGGTGAGACCTCCACCCTGAGCGCCTGCCTCGCACAAAACCCTATCGACTCAAAGAATATATTCTTCTATCACAAGACCACACAGCGAGTAGTGTATGACCTCGCCCGCGAGGGATTCCCCGAATTTGACGACGTGCTTCTCTATAACGAATGGGATGAGCTGACGGAATTTACGATCGGCAATCTGGTCGTAGAGCTGGATGGTCGGCTTTTTACTCCTCCCATTACCTGCGGCGTGCTGCCCGGGACGTTCCGTGCCCACTTATTGGAGATAGGTCAGTTGCAAGAAAGGACGATTCGCGTCGACGAATTAAAGGATTGCACCAGGATCTTCCGAGTCAACTCGGTGCGCCGATGGCAGGAAGTACACGTCCGCAGCGAGATTAGAAAGGCATTATAGATTCTTTGCATCTTTCAGAGATGCAATCCAGTGCCGGCGTACTAAACTATAATGGCTGCACGTATGAATTAATTTTAGAGGTGTGTATGGCCAATCAACTGGTTCATGAAAGTTCACCGTACTTGCTGCAGCATGCAGACAACCCGGTGGACTGGTACCCGTGGGGCGAAGAAGCACTAAACAAATCACGCCAGGAAAACAAGCCCATCTTTCTCAGCATAGGATATGCAGCCTGTCACTGGTGTCATGTGATGGCGCACGAATCCTTCGAAGACGAAGAAACAGCGGCTTTCATGAACGAGCATTTCATCAATATCAAAGTGGACCGCGAAGAACGGCCAGATATTGATGCAATCTACATGCAGGCGACGGTCGCATTAACGGGATCAGGCGGCTGGCCTATGTCGGTATTCCTGACGCCTGATCTCAAGCCGTTTTACGCGGGGACGTACTTCCCACCCGTTCCACGCTACAACATGCCAGCGTTCAAAGACCTGCTAGCCGGACTTGCGCGCGCCTGGCGCGAGGAGCCTAATGAAATCACACGTGTCAGCGGACAGGTGACGGAGCATCTCCAGCGCGCAATGAGCGCCGAGCCGGCTGGAGAAACTACATTTACCCCGGAAGCGCTCAATAACGCCGCAAAGGCATTGATCGACTCCTATGACTGGGGCTTCGGCGGCTGGGGCAGCGCACCGAAGTTCCCGCAGCCCATGGCGATTGAATTTTTGCTTCGCCGCTACGTGACAGGCGATGAGGAGGCGTTAAAGCCCGCGGTCCACGTGCTGCAAGCCATGGCGCGCGGTGGCATGTACGATGTTGTCGGCGGTGGCTTCTCGCGCTACAGCGTTGATAACTTCTGGCGCGTACCGCATTTTGAGAAGATGCTCTACGACAATGCCCAGCTTGTCCGGGCATACTTGCATGCCTGGCAATTAACCGGCAACCCACACTTCAGACAGATCGTGGTTGAGACACTTGAGTTTGTGGGGCGCGAGCTAACCCATCCGGCAGGCGGCTTCTATTCCAGCCTGGACGCCGACTCTGAAGGAGAAGAGGGCAAGTTCTATGTCTGGACGCTAGAGGAAGTCCGTGAGATCCTGCACGGAGATTCGGAGTTTTTCGAGGCCGCGTATGGAATTACCCCGCGGGGCAACTGGGAAGGCAAGAATGTGCTGCAACGCGCCCTGGATGACGCCTCCCTCGCCGCCCGCTTCAAACTCGACCCGAAAAGCATCCCCAGCCGGTTAGCCGAGAGCCACTCGCGGTTACTCACCACCCGAGCGACCCGCGTCCGGCCGGGTACCGATGATAAAGTCCTGACCGCCTGGAATGGATTGATGCTTGCTGCCTGCGCAGAAGCTGCACGCGTCATTGATGAGCCCGATCTGCAACATAAATACCTCGTCATGGCTACACGTAATGCAGAGTTCATCCTGGATGCTTTGCGGCCCGATGGAAAGCTCCGGCGCAGCTGGCGCCAAGGCAAGACGACCAACGAAGTCTTTCTGGAGGACTATGCTGCCCTGATCCTTGGCTTGCTCGAGTTGTATCAGAGCGATTTCCAGAACAAGTGGTTCCAAACCTCGCAGGAGCTTGCCGAGGAGATGATCGAGCTCTTCCACGATCCCGGCGGCGGCTTTTTCGACACGGCCAGGGACGGCGAGGAGCTGCTGATCCGCCCGAAAGATTTGCAGGATAACGCCACACCATCCGGCAACTCACTCGCTTGCGAAGCGCTCCTGAAACTGGCTGCATTCACCGACCATGGCAGGTATCGCGATCTTGCCGAGCAATCTCTGCACCTGGTCGCAAATTACGCGTTACGTTATCCCACTTCATTTGCCCGCTGGCTGTCCGCCGCGGAGTTTGCACTCGGAGATGTGAGGCAAGTCGCGATTGTATATGAAAGCAATTTAGAGCAGGCAAACGAGCTGTTGCAAGCGATTCGGTCCACCTACCGTCCCAACACCATAGTGGCTGCGACAGCCCATCCCCCTCGCAAAGAGGCACCTGCCCTGCTGATGGAGCGTCCATTGAAGGATGGCAAAGCAACCGTGTATGTATGCAAAGGATTTATCTGCCAGATGCCCGTGACAACGATTTCCGAACTGCAGGGATTACTGTAAAATATGCCGATGGAAACACTCACTGGAGATCTGATCAAACTGGGGATTGCAATTCTGGTTGGTGGAATTATCGGAGCCGAGCGCGAGTTTCGGGACAAGGCAGCGGGATTTCGGACACTGATCTTGATCACGGTCGGGTCCACGCTATTCACCATCTTTTCCCTGCGCATGGATCCGGGTTTTACACAAACCCGCATCGCTGCAAACATTGTGACGGGCATCGGTTTCCTGGGCGCGGGCGCCATTATTCGCGAGCATGGGAAGATCGGCGGGCTGACTACAGCTGCAACCATCTGGCTATGCGCGGCGCTGGGCATGGGCGTTGGCGCCGGAGAGGTCAATTTTGTCATGATCTCTACCTTTGCCATATTACTGATTCTGCTGGTGTTCCCCCGCCTGGAACACTGGATCGACCACATTCGCGAGTCTCGAACCTACCGGATTACTGTCTCCTTGGGCAACTTGCAGGGCATTGACGAGATTCACCGGGCCATTGAGGATAGTGAGCTGCAAGTTTATGAGCACCATCAATCCAAGATCGGCCCGACGATTGTCGGCACCTGGCACACGATCGGGGCTCCCCGCCAGCACGACCGATTTGTCAACCGCATGCTTAAGGATGAGAACATCGAGGAATTTGTTTATTAACCCCGCCTGCCAAACAGAAAGGCTCTCGTTCTTCCGAGAGCCTTTTTATTACTTCGGTTCGATATTACCGCTCGAGTCGGTATATTGTTCTTCTTCCTGCTTATCCTTGCCCAGCCCTTCACGAAACGCCCGGATCCCCTTTCCCAATTCACCTGCAATCCTGCCGATTCGACCCGGACCAAAGAGCAGCAATACAATTACCAGAATGACGATCCATTCCGCACCATGTGGTAGTCCAAGCATCCTACACTCCTTTTCCTATTTTCCTGCCTTATCCTACCACAGTCGAGGGCGATTGACTACATTACAATTCGCGCCGGTACAGCAAGCCCTCAATGTAACGGAGAGCGCGGCGGACGAACGAGCGTACCCGTGCAAATAAGCGATACTGCTCCGGATGCACGTGGCCTTTACTCGGGATGGGACCGGTCCACTCGGCAGCCAGAGCGCCCCAGGTGAGACCTGCCCCGAATCCGACCATCACAAGCTTGTCACCAGGCTTGATTTGCCCTTTTTCCACGGCTTCGACCATCGCGATCGGGATGGAGGCTGTCGAAGTATTCCCATACCGCTCGAGGTTGACGATGAAACGATCCATGGGCAGCTTCAGCCCGCGCGCCGCGGCCTCGATGATGCGGATATTCGCCTGGTGCGGCACGATCCACTGCACCTGATCGATGGTCAACCCGGCGCAGGCAAGCACTTCCTGGGTCGCCGATGCCATGACGCGCGTAGCAAACCGAAAAACCTCCTTGCCGTCCATCTGGATGTAATGCTGCCCGTTCACGAGTGTAGATTCGTTGGCAGGATAACGGCTGCCGCCTCCCGCCAGGGTCAGCAGGTCTCCGCCAGAGCCATCCGAATGCATCACAGCCGAAAGCACACCTCCAGGCTGGTCACTTGCCTGCAGGACAAACGCACCCGCACCATCACCAAATAGAATACAGGTATTTCGGTCCTTCCAGTTGATAAACCTGGAAAGGGTCTCCGAGCCAATGATCAGGGCATTTCTGATGGATCCACTGCGGATCGCCTGCGCCCCCATGTTCATGGCATAAATAAAACCAGAGCAGGCTGCCAATAGGTCGAACGCGCCCGCTTTCGTTGCGCCGAGCTGGTCCTGGATCAGACATGCGGTTGCCGGAAAGATATACTCCGGCGTTGAGGTGGAGCAGATGATTAGATCGATGTCGGTGGGACGCAGGTTCGCCACCCGGAGCGCTTTGATCGAGGCTTCTACCCCAAGCGTCGACGGGAACTGGTCTGGGCGCGCGATGCGGCGTTCCCGAATGCCCGTCCGTTCACGGATCCAGGCATCGTTGGTGTCCACAATCTTGGCAAGGTCATCATTGGTGAGTACCGGTTCAGGGGCGGACATGCCCCAGCCTGTAATGTGTGCATACGGCATGGTTTGCTCCTCTTCGAGGGCCTGGCGAGCTTGACGCGTCCCCATACTGCAGGGACGCTGGCCAGAGTCCTTTCAGGCTTAAGATTTATCGCTCGAAACGGCTAAAGATCAAGGTCGCGTTGTGGCCGCCAAATCCAAACGAATTGGACATGATATGTTGCGGGGAGGCCGTGCGCGGCCGGTTGGGGACATAGTCGAGATCACATTCAGGATCAGGCGTGTGGTAATTGATCGTCGGGGGCAACACTTCATCGCGCATTGACAGGATGCAAAAGACAGCCTCAAGCGCCCCCGATGCACCCAGCAAATGACCGGTCATGGACTTCGTCGAAGAAACCGGGATGTTGTATGCCTGCTCGCCAAAAACTGTCTTAATGGCTGCCGTTTCACTCTTGTCGTTCAAAGGGGTGGAGGTGCCATGAGCGTTGATGTAGCCAATATCATTTACATCCAGCCCGGCGTTATTCAGTGCCAGCTTCATGGCGATCGCAGCACCCGCACCGTTCTCTGCCGGTGCGGAGATGTGGTGCGCATCGTCCGTCGTCCCATAACCGGTCACTTCACAAAAAATTGTAGCGCCGCGGGCTTGCGCCGAGTCAAGTGACTCGAGGATCAGAACTCCGGCACCCTCCCCCATCAAGAAACCATCACGCTCCTTATCAAAGGGTCGCGAGGCGGACTCAGGATCCTCGTTGCGCGTGGAAAGCGCCGTCATCACGTTGAGTCCTGCCATGGCAACCGGGACAATTGCTGCCTCCGAGGCCCCGGCAATCATCACGTCTGCGGCGCCGCGCCGGATCATCTCCAGCGCCTCGCCGAGCACGTTGTTGCCCGAAGCGCAGGCAGTTGCGAGCGCCATGTTTGGACCGCGCACGCCGAAACGAATGGCGATCATGCCTGGCGCGCTATCCGAGATCATCATCGGCACCAGGAAGGGACTCACTCGATCGGGTCCGCGTTCGCGCATCACCTCGACTTGTTCCAACAAGGTACTGATGCCGCCAATACCGGTGCCAATCACAACGCCAATCCGGTCTCGGTTGGATTCATCGATCTTCAAGCCAGCCTGCTCGACCGCCTGAACTGTGGCTGCCGTGGCGAACTGCGTAAACCGATCCATCTTGCGTGACTCGCGTGGGCCAAACAAAGCCACGGGGTCGAAGCCTTTAACCTCAGCTGCAAAACGGGTCTTGTGATTGCTGGCATCAAAATGGGTGATCATCGCCGCGCCAGATTTACCCGCCAGGATGGAATCCCATGTTTCGGTCACATTATTTCCAACAGGGCTGATGCATCCCATCCCTGTGACCACCACTCGTCTGCTCATAAATGAAGTCTCCTTACAAGTTAAAGGGCAGTCAGCGCTGCCCTCCAGGTTCTAGGCTGTTATAACACGCCTTTTCAGGATTAGACGCGGTATGCCTATACGCTCTTTAGCGTCTTCCAGGCTTGCTGGACATGTAACCGGTCATGGTCAGCCATAAAACCGATCACTTCGAGAAAGTGCGTGGGACCAAAAATCGCATGCCGCGCCGCGCGAGACCACGTTTGCTCGTCCAGCCCCTTGAGAGTCCTGAGGTTTTCAATTCGCGCCTGCGCAAAATCGGCTAAGGCTGCCCCACCGTCAATAGATAAATATTCGCGCTCGCTTGCCCAGACACCAGTATCGGGCCGCGGGATAAAGGCACCTTCCCTGTCGATCATCAAGTTAAGCTGCATCTGATGGATCTCACGCTCGGTATCCCGCAAATGACAAACAATTTCATTCATCGCCCAGTCCTCGCCCGTCGGCTCGTGTCGCCACTGCGTTTCAGATAAAGATGCCAGTAAACTGTGCAACACTGCGGGGGTGGAAGCCAAAATTGCCATCACAGCTTCCCTATTCTCAAACGACGGTTCAAGCTCGGAAAGAGATACGTCCTCAAGCCAGGGACGCAGATCCGCCAGTTTGCCGCGCCCCGCCTCAAACCCCGGGCTCGACTCGGGTTCGCCGTCGATAAAAAAAGTCTTCAACCCCAGCCGGTGCGCGGGCATGAGATCCCGCGCCACATCGTTGCCCACCATTAACACGGGTCCCTCGGGCCAGCCGAGGCGCCCAAGCACTTCCGCATAAAATGCGGGATGAGTCTTCGAAAAGTGGAAATGCTCGTAACTGGACACCAGTTCGAACTGCTCGGGGTTGAAGCCAGCCCAACGCAAGCGGTGATGTGTTGCTTTTAGAGGAAAGAGTGGATCTGTGGCAATCGCCATGCGAAAGCCGCAGGAAGATGCCCATTCGATGAATGGAACCGCTTCGGACCTGGGCTGTGTATGCCGCTGTAAGGCCGGAAACACCCGATCATAGAATTCCTCAAAGACAAGGATCATATCAGGTTTGGACAGGCCGAGCTGGGGATAGAAATCCGCATCGAAGATTTCCATCAAGGTCTGCGACGGATCTTCGCTCTCGGTCATCATATGTAGTCCACGGATGAGAGCCCGCAGCATCTCTTCAGGAACCGCGTGGTTCGACAGATGCCTGGAGAGCTCCTGAAAATAGGCAGGCACGAAGGTCTCGAGGTGAGTATCGAGCAATGTGTCGTCGAGGTCAAGCAGCAGTGTCAGGGTCATATTGGCTCAGGCAGAGACTCCCCCGCCATGAAAGATCAGGCCTTAAGCTCAAGGTTGAAGGGAAGCACATGACATTCCCCACATCCCACATGCGGTTCGGGGACGTTCCGTCTTGTTTTATCACAGTAGGCAGAAACCTGGACGCGGCGCTGAAAGAGAGCCTCGATCGGTCGCGCCACGCTGGGCGAAAGTTTCAAATATTCACAGGCATTGGCGCGGGCAATGCCCGGCACAGGGCATGTCTTGCACAGATCACGCGTCCAGCGCTCACCGGCTGTTTTGAGCAAACGACATTCCTCCACATTGCGACCGCGGAAGTAATCACCGTAGAAGTAGGGACATTCTGTCCCGGCTGGAGTTCTCATAATGCCTGAATTATAGGTGCATTACATAAAAAATTTATAAGCGTTAAAAAAGGTGACAGCCGGGGGACCTGACTGTCACCTGAAAACCTACGTTCATGCGAGCCTACACGCGGGTGACGTACTCGCCTGTTTCGGTATTCACACGAATCGTATCACCGACTTTCACAAACTGCGGACAACTGACTTCCAAACCCGTTTCGGTACGGACCTTCTTGGTAACACCGGTGGCTGTGTCCCCGCGAATCGCAGTTTCCGCTTCCACAACTTTCAAGTCTACCGAGCCGGGAATCTCCACATCCAGCGGCGCATCTCGATAAAAAGTCAATTTGACTTCCATGCCTTCCTTGAGATATTGCGCTTTATCACCCAGCACATCCCCCTTGATCGCAGGCTGCTCAAAGGTCTCGTTATCCATAAAGTGATAGAACTCGCCATCGGTATACAGGTACGAGACATTATGGAAATCGAGGCTGACATCCTGCACGGATTGACCGGAATTAAATGTCCGCTCGATATTGGAGCCGGTCTGGAGATTGCGCGCCTTGATACGAATGTTGGCGTTGCCTCTGCCAGTCTTATTATGGCTATAGTCCAGGACTTTATACAGGTTGCCATCCAGTTCGAAGGTGACACCCTTGCGTAGTTCATTTACATCGATCATACCTGTACGTTCCTTGTTAGAGATGAGATTGAAGCGGCGGGATTATACTACAAGAGGGTGGAGCGCGGAGCGCGATGGCTCGTCTCAGAGGCAGGATCTTCGTGGAGAAGCTGAACGGCATGCGCCAGCACCGGAAGAATGACCTGCAGATTTTCCACAGCTCCCTTTGGGCTGCCAGGGAGATTGATGATCAGCACACTTTTGCGAATACCTGTGACAATCCTTGAGAGCATCGCATGAGGTGTAATTTTCAGACTTGCGAGCCGCATGGCTTCTGCCAGGCCCGGCGCCTCGCGTTCGATAACGGCGCGCGTGGCTTCGGGCGTCACATCCCGCGGCGCAAAGCCAGTCCCCCCCGTGGTCAGAATGACATCCAGCTCCCCGCCGTCTGCCCAGGCGATCAGATTGGCGCGGATGGCAGACTCCTCATCAGGCAGGATCGACTGTCGGACCACCGACCAGCCCTCCCCCTGTATGAGTTCAGCCAGGGCCGGGCCCGAGGCATCGGCGCGCTCGCCGCGGGCGGAGCGGTCCGAGAGGGTCAGAATCCCAAAGCGGATTGTCATTGCAGCTCTTTTCCATACAGACGGACAAAGTCCATGTGACCCCAGCCGCGGCGCCGGTAGAATTCTTCTGCCTCGGAATTATCCGCAGTAACAAGCAGATAACACTTCAGGCAACCCTTACGGCGCAGCCGAGATTCCACTTCTTCCATGAGACTGGAGCCGATACCCTGACCGCGCGAGGAGGCTGCCACGGCGAGATGGTAAATAAGACCGCGCCGGCCGTCGAAGCCGCCAATGACAGAGCCTACTATGTCTCTCTCAGAGACGGCAACCAGGAAAAGGTCGGGATCGCGGGAAACTTTCTTTTCGATCTCTGCGAGGCTATCTGAGCGCCCCAGGCCTATCCCTTTTTCTATGCTCTTCCACAATTGATAAACCGGTTCGTAATCAGCAGGGAAACAAAACTCGCGGATTTGAATAGAGGCAGCCATCGACGATGGTATTTACGATTTCAGTAATCTCAGGAGGTCGTCTGGCATAAACGGTTTGAGCAAAAACGCGTTTGCTCCCTGCCCCAGGCACTCGTCCTTCATGTTGAGCCCCGAGGTCATTACCACTCTGACGTTCGAGAGGTCTTGATTCCGACGGATCGACTCCAGGATCTCTAGGCCATTTTGTTCCCCTAGCCGGACATCCATCAGCAGCACATCGGGCTTTTCGCGCCGAACGGCTGCCGGGACATCAGCCTCGTCATTCAGTGTGAGGACTTCAAACCCCTCCATTTTGAGAAGTGTCCGCAGCAGGGAAAGCATCGTCGGGTCATCTTCGGCCAGTAGAACTTTTGCCATTGCTCTTTGTCTTTCTTGATGTGGTTTTCTTCGAGGCAGTCTTCTTTTTCGAGGCTTGCTTCGCACCCGGCGACTTACCGTTGGCCTCCAGGGCAGTCTCAAGGACCTCGTCCACTGTCTCGACAAAGACGAACTTCATGGTCTTCTTGACTTCTCCGGGTACATCGTCGAGGTCCTGCTCGTTCCGCTTGGGCAGGATGACTGTGCGCAACCCGTTGCGATGGGCCGCCAGCACCTTTTCCTTGACACCGCCGATCGGAAGGACCTGGCCACGCAGGGTGATCTCGCCGGTCATGCCAACATGCGGCTTGACCTTGCGACCGGACACAAGAGAAACCAACGACGTCGCGATCGTCACACCTGCGGAAGGACCGTCCTTGGGCTGGGCCCCCGAAGGGATGTGCAAATGAATATCAGATTTGTTGAAGAATTCTGAGTCCAGGCCGAGTTGTTTGGCGCGCGAGCGTACAAAGGAAAGGGCTGCCCGGGCGGACTCGTTCATCACATTCCCGATAGAGCCGGTGACCTGGAACCCTTTACCGCCGGGCATGCTGGTTGCCTCGACAAAAAGGACATCGCCGCCATAGGGCGTCCACGCCAGACCTGGCACAACGCCGGGCATGGATGTGCGCTGATTGAGCTCTTCCGTACCCTGGAAAATAGGATGGTCAAGATATTCCTCTACCAGCGCAGGAGTGATCTTCGCCTCTTCGACTTTCCGTTCGGCAATACGGGTCGCTACTTTGCGGCAGACTGCGCCGATCTTTCGCTCCAGATTACGGACGCCAGCCTCGCGCGTATACTCACGGATGATCTTGCGCAGTGATTCGTCTGTGAAGGTTATTTCATTCTCACGTAAGCTGTTCTCACGAATCTGGCGGGGAATGAGATACCCCTTGGCGATGGCGATCTTTTCACTTTCCGTGTAGCCGGAAAGGAAGATGATCTCCATTCGATCGCGCAACGGCCCCGGAATAGTCTCCAGGGTGTTTGCAGTGGTGATGAAAAAGACCTGTGAAAGGTCGAATGCCACTTCAAGATAGTTATCGCGGAATTCCGTATTTTGCTCGGGGTCGAGTACTTCGAGCAACGCTGAAGCCGGGTCGCCGTGGAAATCGAATGTCAGCTTATCGATCTCGTCGAGCATGAAGACGGGATTACGCGACTCGATGCGGCGCAATGCCTGCAGGATGCGGCCGGGCATCGAACCGATGTAGGTCCTGCGGTGCCCGCGGATCTCCGCTTCGTCCCGTACACCACCAAGCGATGCACGCACGAATTTGCGGCCCATCGCCCTCGCAATAGATTGTCCGAGCGAGGTCTTGCCTACCCCGGGAGGACCGACAAAGCATAAGATGACGCCTTCACGCTCACGGCGGATTTTGTCGTCTGAGGGCGCTTTGACCTCATCCTTCCGGTCGAGGCGCAGCTTGCGGATTGCCAGGAACTCCAGGATGCGCTCCTTCACATCCTCGAGGCCATAGTGATCTTTATCCAGGATCTCGCGCGCGTGGGCAATATCGAGATTATCCTCCGTCCCCTTCGACCACGGCAATGAGACCAGCCAATCAAGATAGCCTCGAATAACCCCGTATTCTGCCGCCGCGGATGGAAGACGTGACAGGCGCTCGAGCTCCCGCCGCGCTTGCTTCTCGGCTTCCTCGGGCATGTTCGCTTCGTCAATCTTCTTGCGAAACTCTTCCGCCTCGGCGGCCTGTTCATCCCGTTCACCGAGCTCCTTCTGGATGGCTTTCATCTGTTCGCGCAGAAAATACTCGCGCTGGACCTTTTCGATCTCGCCGCGCGCCTCGTTCTGGATCTTTTGTCCGAGCTGGAGGACTTCTGCTTCGCGTACGAGTAGCCCGATTAATTTCTTGAGCTTGTCGGCAACAGAATCGATCTCCAGAATTTCCTGGGAGTCCTTGATATCCATCCGTTGAAAATTCGCGATCGTGTACGCCGTCTGCAGCGGATCCTCGACCGATGTGATCGAGCCCGCCAGTTCCTCGGGAAAGGACGGGATCATCTGAGTGATCAACTGGAACTGGTCGCGAGCATTCCTCGCCAGGGCATCGATCTCCAATCCCTCTTCTACCAGCTCAGGAGCAAGCTCGATCCTTGCCTTCAAATAGGGTTCTTCGGCGACGAACTCGCCCAGGCGGAAGCGATCCATGCCCTGCACTAGCAACCGCAGTGTCCCATCAGGCGCGCGTAGGAGGCGATGTACGATCGCTACGGTCCCGACCCGGTACAGATCGTTCGGACCGGGCGACTCAAGCTCGGGATTGACAGCCGCCACCAGGCCAACGAGCTTATCGCCGCCGACTACTTCATCGACCAGCTTGATCGAGCGCGGCTGACCAACAGTGAGCGGGACGGCAGTCTGGGGATATACAACCACCCCACGTAATGGCAGGATCGGCAAGACTTCTGGATATTTGGCTGACGCGGACGGTTCGGAGGGAGTGGGCTCTGGCGGGCTCCCATCTTTTTTCTGAAAGCGTGAGAGCATAGAGGGCATAATCATCGATAAGAGTTCATTTTCCTCTTCCTCATTCCATTGAAGCAGATCATTCAAACTGGTTTGCCATCGCGAGGCAGGCATTAGTGTTTTTCCACCTTGTCTGGTTTCCGATCCGATTTCGGAAGCAAGATTTTTAAGAATCCATCCTTGTATTCTGCTGACGCCCTTTCCATATCCAGATCAGTTGGCAGCTCGACCGCTACCTCGAACCTTCCGAACCGGATCTCCATCTGGTGGTAGGCACGCCGCTCATTGAGGTCCGGACGGTAGCCGCGAATCATCAAGATGCGGTCCTCGAATGCCACCTCGAAGTCTTCATCCCGCATTCCGGCAATCTCCACCTTGATGACGTAATTTTCTTCGGTCTCGTATACGTCCGTCGGCGGACTCCAGGTATTGGAGTGCACGTGCCAGTTAACGGTGTGAAGCACATCGCGTCTGGTTTCGGTTACCGTAGTAAACGTTTTACGAACTATGGTAGGCATACCAACGTACTCCTTACATTTCACAATTGAGAGAGGAGGAACAACCAGCGCCCCTGGCGAGATTCGAACTCACAACCAACAGCTGAGAAGAGTCGTGATGGGGCGTCTAATGTGTAATTATACTTGTATTGTTTATGTTTTTTAGCGGTTTTCTGACGGTTCCCCTCTCTTCTTCATATTATGAATACGCTTTTTTATTACGTAAGCTGGACCTCAAGCTGTACCCGAAACGGCATCATCCCGTGTATCGGCAACTACCTTGCTCATCGGATTGATGAAGTGGGTGTAGCGGTCAATAGTTGTCTTAATGTACCTGTGACCAAGAAGCTGTGAAACCAAGAGCGGGTGAGTGTTCTTTTCGAACAAAATGGAAGCAGCTGTATGCCTGAGATCGTGGAAGCGGATATCGGGAAGACCCGCTTTCTCAAGCTTCTCAGAGAGTGGAGTAAGAAAGACTAATCAGAAGCTATAACAAGGCTTGTTTCAATTCTTTCTAATCTATCTGCATGGTCTGCAACTTGATGGCCTAACACAGATACCTCTTCCCGGATGGCCTTCAGTTCTCCCATAACAATATCCATAGTTCCGTAAAACTCGTCTTTATTTGGAAGGTTTCCAATGTGATCTTGTGTCGCTAACCCGTTTCTTTCAATTGCTTCGTCAATGGTCACCTCAATCAAATCCTTTATTGCCTTTAGATCATCGCTATCCAGTTTTGCCATCCCGCATTTTTGCACAGCAAGATGTGAAATACAAATGTACTTGACGGGTCGTGCCTTTTTGAATTTTGCCACGACTTGGGTCAAGTGTTATTTATGAACTCTCTGTCAATTTTCTTTCTCTGAAATAATAAAAGCTAATTCATCCAAAAACTGGTATTACATTGCTTTACGAAGTTTATTAAGCGCACGATTCTGGATAACCTTAATGTGATTTACTTTTTTACCCAGTATGTCGGCAGTTTCTTGCAGGCTAAATTCTTCCATGAAACGTAAGATGATTACCT
>DATHTH010000294.1:0-23222 GCA_035463495.1 Anaerolineales bacterium
TAGGCGTACATCTGCGTAGTATGGAAGAGACCTTCGTTGCCGGTAATCCCCTGAACCAGCAGCCGGGTATTTTTATCGATCAGTATGCTCATCGTTAGTTTCCCTTTGCTGCTGCCACAGCCTTCTTGGCGGCATCTGCCAGTGTATCTGCGGTGATCATGTTGGCGTTCTCCAGGAGCTTACGGCCCTCCTCGGCATTCGTCCCGACCAGACGGATCACCATCGGCACTTTTGGCTTGACCTCCTCCATCGCCGCCAGGATGCCTTTTGCAACCTCGTCGCCGCGTGTGATGCCGCCGAATATGTTGAACAGCACAGCTTTCACATTCGGGTCGGAGAGGATGATCCGCATGGCGGCAGCCACTTTTTCAGCGCCTGCGCCTCCACCAATATCCAGGAAGTTTGCGGGCTCGCCGCCGAACAGCTTGACAATGTCCATGCTAGTCATCGCCAGGCCCGCGCCGTTGACCATGCAGCCGATGTCCCCGTCCAGCTTGATGAAGGAGAGCCCGTGCCGGCGCGCCTCGGTTTCAGCTGGCGCTTCCTCGTCGATATCGCGGATCTCTGCCAGGTCGGGGTGGCGGAACAGTGCATTGTCGTCGATGATCATCTTGCCGTCGAGCGCCACCAGGCGCTTATCCTTCGTAATCACCAGCGGATTGATCTCCGCCAGGGTTGCATCCGTTTCCAGATAGGCGCGCCACAAGCCCGTCGCGATCTTACTGAAATCTCGCCAGAGCTCGCGCGGCAAATCGATGGAAGCGGCAATGTCTCTTGATTGATAATCGCGCAAGCCTAGGAGCGGATCGATATGCACTTTAATAATCTTCTCCGGCGTTTTCGCTGCGACTTCTTCGATATCGATGCCACCGGCGGCAGAAGCGATCATGACCGGTTTCTTCGCGGCGCGATCATTGGTGATCGCGAAATAGATCTCATGCTCGATCGCCGCGGCTTCATCTACCAGGACTTTACGCACCGGCAAGCCCTTGATGTGCATGGCCAGGATCTGACCGGCGTATTCGCCTGCCTCTCTCGGATCTCTCGCGACCTTTACGCCCCCCGCCTTCCCGCGCCCGCCCACCAACACCTGTGATTTAATAACAACGCGGCTCCCCAGTTCCTCTGCGATATGTTTCGCTTCTTCTGCGGTAGCCGCCACCCGTCCCTTGGGGATCGGAATTCCATATTTTGAAAAAATTGATTTCGACTGATATTCGTGGAGTTTCATGCCTTTTCCCTTAAGCAGATTTGAAACACACGAGGATTATACCACCCCCAAAAATTGGACCTGCCTGCGTGGAACGCCCTTGCATGTGAGCTTGAACACCCCTTCCATAACGAGATTTATGGTATCCTCCCAATCCCGCTATGAAACATCTTCTGCGAATACGAAGTTTTCTCAAACCATATTTCTGGCAAATACTGGCGACGCTTCTCATGTTACTGGCGCTCACAGGACTGAGCCTGCTGGTGCCGCGTATTATCCGCTCGGTGATCGATGAAGGCCTGGCGGGAGGCGAGACCGGGTATCTTGCCCAGTCCGCGTTCCTGTTACTGGGATTGGGCCTGGCCTCTGCCCTGTTGAACCTCGGCAACCGCTACTGGTCCGAGTGGATTGCTGCACGCGTGGGTTATGACCTGCGCAACCGGATGTTCGATCACATCCAGTATCTACCGTTCGCCTACCACGATCACGCCCAGAGCGGACAGCTGATCTCGCGCTGCATCGAGGACGTCCGCTCGATTGAGCGTTTTGCCGGAGGCGCGGTAGCAGACCTGATCCGCTTCGTGCTGCTCTCGATCGGCATCATCTACATCATGATCACCGATAACGCTCCGCTCGCGCTGATTGCCCTGGTGCCGATGATCCCGCTGACCCTGCTCACTGCCAGCTTCGGGACAAAGATCGGCAAGCTCTTCTTCGCCGTAGACATCGCTGTGGGCGATGTCTCCAATCGTTTGCAGGAGAACGTGGTTGGGGTGCAGGTGGTGCGGGCGTTTGCGCGCGAGCCGTATGAAATTACTCGTTTTGAATCGGCGAACCGCCAGGTCTTCCAGAACTGGGTGCATGTGATCGACGAGTGGTCCAAGATCATGCCCACCTCCCACTGGTTGACAACCGTCAGCGTGATCCTCATCCTGTGGTTTGGCGGGCAGATGGTGATCGACAGGACCCTTACGGTGGGCGCCATTGTCGCGTTCAATGCGTACATCCTGATGCTGGCGGAGCCCGCCCAGCAGCTGACGGGTCTTGTCAATGCTGGAGGCGAGGCTGCCGCCGGCGCGCAGCGGGTATTCGAGGTGCTGGATACTCCGCTCGCCATCCAAACTCCTGAGGATGCCGTGCAGATCGAGGTGCTGCGAGGGGAGGTCGAATTCAAGGATGTCGGGCTGAGATACCAGGACGAGAGAACCGCCTCGTTAAGTGGAATCAGCCTGCGGGTGGAGCCGAACCGCATTGTGGCTTTGATCGGACCGACCGGCTCAGGCAAGACCTCGCTGGTGAACTTGATCCCTCGCTTCTATGATGTGACGGAGGGCAGCGTCCGCGTGGATGGAGTGGATGTCCGCCAGATGGACCTGGTCTCGTTGCGCAGGCAGATCGGCATTGTGCTACAGACCTCGCTGCTGTTCTCTGATACGATCAGGGCAAATATCGCTTATGGGCGTCCTGATGCCACGATGGGGGAGATTGTCGCTGCCGCAAAGGCTGCGCAGGCGCATGAGTTCATCGAGGGCTTTACCCACGGCTACGAGACACTTGTCGGCGAGCGCGGCGTGACCCTTTCCGGCGGGCAGCGGCAGCGCGTAGCAATTGCGCGGGCGTTGTTGATGAACCCGCGTATCCTGATCCTGGATGACTCCACTTCCTCCGTAGATACTCAGACCGAGAAGCTCATTCAGGCGGCGCTGGACAACCTTATGGAAGGACGGACCACATTTGTCATTGCACACCGGTTGAGCACGGTCCGCCGCGCGGATATGATCCTGGTGATGGACAGAGGGCGGATCGTAGAACAGGGCACGCATGCCGAGCTGCTGGGGCGCGGCGGCTTGTACAAGGAGATCCACGATTTGCAGTTGGCTGATCACGCCGGTTTTGCCGAAGAGATTGAACGATTGGAGGAAGAGGGTGTCTTGCGCATGAAAGAGCATGATGAGATGTAGGTAGAGAATATGATAACGAAAACGAAAATCGCCCCTCCTGCATTTATCACCCAATCGGAAGATCAGCTCGATAAGGGCTACGACCCGAGGGTTGCGAGTGGATTGCTGCAATTCGTGAAGCCCTACTCGGCGCAGATGCTCACCGCGCTGCTCTTCATGGTTGTCGTGACGGCCGCATCCGTCTCCGGTCCCTACTTTGTCAAGCTGGCAATCGATGAAGGGATTGCGCGCAGCGACGTTGTTGTGTTACGAAACATCGTCCTCCTTTACTTTGGCGTCTCCCTGGTTCAGGTGATTACAAATATTGCCCGTGTCAGATTGATGTCACGCGTGGGACAGCACATTCTGTACGATGTGCGCATGGCGATGTTCACCCATCTACAGCGTCTTTCACTCAGCTTTTACAATCGCTACAGCGTCGGGCGTGTGATCACCCGGGTGATCAACGATGTGGGGACGCTGCGTGAATTTGTGACCTGGGCGACGCTTGCGATTGTGCGCGATGTGCTGGCGATCATCGGTATCTTGATTGCCATGTTGAGTCTCAATGTGCGCCTGTCGCTGCTCACCTTTACTGTGCTACCCGTTATGGTGCTAGCTACCATCCTCTTCCGGCGGGCGGCCAGGCGGAATTACCGTAAGGTGCGCGCCGCCGTCTCGTGGACGAACTCTGTGCTGGCAGAGAATGTCAACGCAGTGCGGGTCGTACAGGCATTCTCACGGCAGCCCAACAACTATCGGAATTTCAAGGATTACGTCAACCGCTATTTTTTGGAGCGGAGCCTGGACGCAGCGAAAGTGGCATCCGTGTTCACGCCCATCATCGATGTGCTTGGCGCGATTGCCACCGCCCTGGTAGTTTATCTTGGCGGTACGGCGGTGATGGGTGAGTCGATTACAGCCGGCGTCCTGATCGCGTTTGTCCTGTATATCGACAGGCTCTTCGACCCCATCCGTGACCTGAGTCGCCGTTTCGATACATTGCAATCCACGATGGCGGGTGGCGAGCGGATCCTTGAGCTGTTGAACACCCCGGTGGAGGTCCAGGACGCACCGGACGCGCGGGAGATGGGTCCGATCCGCGGCGATGTCCGCTTTGAGAACGTCACCTTCCATTATTCCGACGACCCGGCCCTCGTCCTGGATGGCATCGACCTGGACGTTCGCGCCGGGGAGACCGTGGCATTGGTGGGGGAGACGGGCGCGGGGAAAACCACGATCGTCAAGCTGCTGACGCGGTTCCACGACCCGACTGCGGGACGCGTGCTTATCGACGGGATGGACATCCGCACGGTGACCCAGCAATCGCTCCGCAGGCAAATGGGGATGGTGCTGCAAGACCCTTTCCTGTTCAACGGCTCCGTGAAGGAGAACATCCTCTTCGGACGCCTGGGTGCAAGCGAGGAAGAGGTGCTTGCCGCTGCAAAGGCGGTCGGAGCGCATGAATTCATTGTCCGCCTCAAGAATGGGTATGAGACTTCCGTGGAGGAGGGCGGCGCCACCCTCAGCGTGGGACAGCGCCAGCTGATCTCGTTCGCCCGCGCGCTGCTGGCAGACCCGCGCATCCTGATCCTGGATGAGGCAACTTCCTCCGTGGATACACAGACCGAGCAGATTATTCAGAAAGCCCTGGTCACCCTGCTTAAGGACCGCACCTCGTTTGTCATTGCGCACCGGCTTTCGACCATCACAAATGCTGACCGGATTGTTGTCATCCAGGGCGGAAGAATTATCGAGCAGGGAACGCACAGCGAATTGTTGGCAGCTCAAGGAATTTATTACGAGCTCTACAGGACAGGTTTCCAAGAGTAATTCAGTTTCAAAAAATACTTCGCTGCCTTTCAGGATGGACTCGATGAGCTTTATGTCACCGCTACGCCGGGTCTGCAGAAGCCGAAATCATAAATGAATAAACCGAGAACTCTGTTCCGCATCCATGCCGTTCAACGCATGTTCGAACGCAATATCTCTCTAAAGAGAGTCCACCAGGCAATTCAATCTGGAGAGATCATCGAAGATTACTCAACGGAAATGCCTGAGCCCAGTCGCTTGCTCCTGGGTTTTCAGGGAAGACGTCCGTTCCATGTGGTGATGTCTGAAAACCCAAAAACCAGTGATGTAACGGTGATTACCGTATATCTTCCTGATCGCGCAAAATGGGATAAGAACGCCAGGAGCCGCAGGTCATGATGTGCCTGATATGCCGACAGGCAGAGATTGCCGACGGACTCACATCTGTCAGTTTTCAACGCGGCGAAATGCATTTGCAGATAAACAATGTGCCCGCGCTTGTCTGTCCGAGCTGCGGGGAGGCATACGTCGAGGAGGCGATCGCCGTGCGATTGCTGCAACGTGCACAGGAAATCTATGCGTCAGGCAAGGCGGAGGTCAACACCGAATACCAATGAACAAATTTGATACAATCATTTCATGAAACAGCGCGCATGCCTGTTCATTTTTATTGTTATCTTCACAGCCTGCCAGTCCCCTGTGCCTGTGGCAATGCCTTCGACCCTGCCTGCAACGCAAGTCATTCCTGGGTCCAGCACTCCTTCTCCCGTTCCGACAGTTTATCTGAGCTCCACTCCCTCTCCCACCCCTACGGTTGAGACGTTGATTTTTCCTTACACCATCGAGGGTCTCCGCAAGCATAATTTTCGAAGCGGAAAGATTCGCATTCTCTCCACGCTCAGTGAAAACGACAAATTCAGAGCCTACCTGATCGAGTATCCCAGCGATGAACTGACCATCACAGGTGTGATGCAAATCCCGGTGGGTGAAGGTCCATACCCTGTAATCCTCTTGAATCACGGTTTTTATCCTCGCGGTATCTATTCGTCAGGCGACGGTACCGATCGAGCCGCTGCCTTTCTGGCTCAACATGGGTATATGACGATCGCGTCTGACTACCGCAGCTGGGGAGAATCGGATATCGGGCACAGTTTCTTTTACTCAGGGCTCGTCATCGACGTGATCAATCTTCTCAACGCCATTCCCTCCATCCCCGAAGCGGACCCCGACCGTATCGGCATGTGGGGTCACAGCATGGGTGGAGGCGTGACAATCAAGGTTGTGACCATTGATCCACGGGTCAGGGCAGCCGTCTTGTATTCCCCGGTCAGTGCGGACCATGCCGATATCATTGGGCGCTGGGGCAACGGCTGTTTCGGCGATCTTGCCCAGGGTGAGGTCGCCCCCGGCTGCAATTCAGCGGATGTGGTCCCCGAGGATCTCCCGCAGAACCTGCAGGATGCCTATCGTTTCGCCGGCGCCGACCCGATGACTTTGCAACTGATCTCCCCGTTCTATCACCTGGAGCATGTGAATGTCCCGGTCCAGATCCATTATGGAACAGAGGATGGAAACTTCCTCAGTGGAACTCCGCCGCAATGGTCCGTGAAGCTGACTCAGGGCTTGCGCGATGCTGGGAAACAGGCAGAGCTGTACGAGTATGAGGGCGAAGGTCATTCGTTCATCGGCCAGCCCTGGTTTGACTTTATGGGGCGAGTTTTGAGGTTTTTCGATACGTATGTGAAGTGAATGTCATCTAGGAGAGTATTAATGAACAACGTCCGCCCGCAGTTAACGATGCTTACGGAAGAACAGAAACACGACATCCACTGTTATACGATGCAGCTTCTCGCCACGACCGGTGTGCGCGTGGACTCGCCCTCTGCTCTGGAGATGCTGAAGCGCACGGTCGGGGAGTCCATGGTCGAAGGGCGGACGGTACGGTTTCCGGAGGAGCTTGTTCGGTGGGCGCTCGAGGTCGCGCCGCGCCAGATCCAGCTTTTCAACCGCCGCGGAGAGCCGCAGTTCACGATCGGTGGGGAGGGGGACCGCACGCGCTTCGGGATTGGCGTGACCGCTTTGTATTACCAGGAGCCGGAGACCGATACACCGGTCTTGTTCCAGCGCAAGCATATGCAGGATATGGTTCGGTTGGGAAATAAGCTGCCTCATTATGACATGGTATCCACCGTGGGGATCGTGCGCGATGTGCCGGAGCATCTCACCGATCTCTACGGCAGCCTGGAGCATTTTGCAAATGGTATCAAGCCGCTCGTCTTGCTATGCTCGGATGAACATAAATTCGATGATGTCATGCGCATGTTCGAACACTTGCACGGCGACCTTGGCGGAAAGCCGTTCATTATCCCGTATTTCAACCCGGTTTCGCCGCTGGTGATGAACGAGGGCACCGTGGACAAAATGAAGATCGCGATCGAGCGCGGGCTGCCGGTTATTATCTCGAACTATAGCATGTCCGGCGCGACCACGCCCATCACACCTGCGGGCACGGTCACTGTATTACTCGCGGAATTGCTGGCAGGGCTGGTTATCGGTCAGCTGTATAAGCAGGGCGCGCCGATGTTGCTTGGCATGCTGCCCGTTTATTTCGATATGAAAACGCTGATGAATTTCTACGATCCGCAAAGCATCCTGGTCAGCCTAGCATGTGCGGAAATGATGGCGCATTACGGAATCCCGCATTGCGGCACCTCGGGGAGCGGGACTGGTTGGGGCATGGACCTGCTCGCCGCCGAGACCTACTGGATGAACACATTGATGTTCACTCTCACAAAGGGCGGTATTGCTCCTTTCGTGGGCGACACGCTTGGCTCCAAGGCTATTTCGCCCCAGACCTTCATCTACTGTCACGAGATCATCGACCAGGCGCTCCGTTTCTCAAGCGGATTCCAGCTCGACGATGCTCATGTGGGGCTGGATGAAATCCATAAGATCGGTCCCGGCAAGAGCTTTGTGTCGGCGCCGACCACGCTCAAGAAGTACAAGACAGGGTATTACGTGAACAAGATCTTTCCGCGTTGGAGCATGGAGAAATGGATCGACGCCGGCCAGCCGCATGTCCAGAAGCGCCTCCGCGAGTACACCGTCGAGTTTCTAAAAGATTTGCCAGCCCCTGAGGATCACGAGGAGCTCATGAGAAAGGGGGAGGAGTTTGTTGCAAGAGTGCAAAAGAAGTAAGAAAAGCTCGCCGGCCTGCCAAGGTATAATCCGGTCATGATCCATTTGCTTCGCACCAGGGTGACTTCTCAGCAAGTAGAGGACATGTTGCAGGAGTCCGAATCCATGATCAAGATTGTCGTGGATATCCGCCGAGACTGACTCTGAAGTTGCCGCTGAGCGTGTGTCCATTCAAAGATTCATTACCCTCTGGCTTAAAGCCTGGGATACAGCAAGTCAATTTAGAGAGCAGCGTCTCTTGCTTTCTGTCCAGGCGAAACACTGGTCTGACCGCGCATTGGACTTTTCAGGATTAGGATAATCATCGAAAACTAATGCCTACCTATCATATCGCACAAATCAATGTTGCCCGTATGCTAGCTCCCATTGACGATCCAGTCATGGCGGATTTTGTCGCACAGCTTCCGCCGGTCAACGCGCTGGCGGAAGAGAGCCCCGGCTTCGTCTGGCGGCTTCAATCAGAGAGCGGCGACGCAACGGCCATCAAGGTCTATGAGGACGATATGATCATCATTAACCTAACCGTTTGGGAAAGTGTGGATGCTCTCCGCGAGTATGTCTATACCGGCGCCCATCACGCCGTTTTGCGCGACAGAAAACGCTGGTTTGAGAAGTTTGATGGTCCGTACTACGCGTTGTGGTGGCTCCCGGCAGGTCAATTACCGACCGCAGAGCAGGGCAAGCGGCGACTGGAGTATCTGCGCAAGCATGGCGATACGGCTTATGCATTTTCATTCAAGCATGTGTTCCCAGTTACCGTTGAGCCAGAACTGTAACGGGTTGGTTGGTCACCTCCGCACCAAAAAGATAACTTTTTTGTGACAATCGACACGAGACCTTTTCACTTTCGAAACGTATACTGAATATAGAAAACAGCCAATCGCGAAAGGATGGCGCTCGCATGGACTGGAAAATGTTCATCATACGTTTCGTACGGAATTTGATTGTCTTCACTCTACTTTCCACCCTGGTTCTGGGTGGATTTGGCTACCTCCTGGCAGGTCAAGAAGGGTTTCTTAACCTGGCTGCCTGGGGAGTTGCTCTCGGATTGCTGGGCAGCGTTTCCAGCGGGTTTGCGATGCTTCTCAACGCCCACATCTGGACCGGATACGCGAGCAGAGCTGGAGAATGGTGGTTCAAAAAGGAGGCGGAGGGTGAGGATCAGAAACCGAACTATTAAGGTTTGTCTTGACGCTCACCATCCTGCATGATAAACTCCCGCCATTGTAATCAAACTCTCTTCGGAAAGGAGGCACGAAAAAATGAAATCTATCTTGTCGTCGATGAGCTTTGTATTGAGCGCGCCTCCTGAAGGTGATTCGTAGTAACGGCTTAAGTCGTTTGTCATTGCTACTTGCCGCAGGCGTGCGTCGCATCCCTGCGGTTTTTCTTTTAACTTCTTGACCTGGCAGGTCTCCGCAGGTGTGCGAAAGAAAGTTAACCTTCCGCCCTGTCAGGTCACTTGATGAAAGATCATGAATAAAACCGATTTGCTCGAATTGTTTGATGAACTAGATGATCACGAAGAAGTCGACAATTTTATAAATAAGGACAAGCGTCGCAAGCGATTCCCCGAGCGGCACTTCAAATACGTCCGCCAGGCGAACGCCGAATTCCTTAACGGTCAGGATGATTCCAGCCGCAGTTTCCAGTTTACATACTCCGCCGCTCGCTTCGAAGAATGGTGGCTCCTCGAATCACTTGGAGATTTCTATGAGCATCAGTCGATTTCGGATGTCCTGATGCGGCTCAAGGGCGGCAAGGAAGCTTCCGTGTACCTGTGCCGTTCCGGTCCGGCGGTGGATGCCCCCCTGGTGGCTGCCAAGGTCTACCGCCCCCGACAGTTACGCAATCTCAAGAACGATGGTCAGTACCGTGCCGGGCGCGGCGATCTCGATGAGAGCGGCAACACGATTGTAGATGATGGCTCCCTGCATGCCATGAGGAAGCGCACTGCCTACGGGGAGGAGCTTCGCCATCAATCATGGATTGCCTTCGAGTTCCAGACGCTGGAGATGCTCCACGCCGCCGGTGCAGATGTCCCCAGGCCCTATGCGATGGAGAAGAACGCCATCCTTATGGACTATGTTGGAGATCTGGACACCGCCGCGCCGACGCTCAATTCAGTCACTCTGGATCCCGAAGAGGTGGGACCCATCTTCGACCGGGTCATCCGGAATATTGACCTACTCCTGTCTAACAAGCGGATACACGGCGATCTGTCTGCATACAACATCCTCTACTGGGATGGGGATATCGTCCTGATCGATTTTCCGCAGGTCGTGCCGCCAGATGCCAACCCGGTCGCATGGACGATCTTTCAGCGGGACGTGACCCGCGTCTGCCAGTACTTCGCCTCCCAGGGACTCAAACGCGACGCTCGTAAACTGGCTGCCGACCTGTGGACCTCTCACGGATATCGAATCACGCGAGAAGTCGATCCGCGTAATCTCGACCCGGAGAAGAAAGAGGATCGCCGCGTGTGGGAAAAGCAAAGGGTCGACAAATGAAGTTCAGCCCGGCGGAATCCCGTTGGGCTGATTTCCGTTATACTGCCGGTGATGGAGGATTGGCAGCACTTCAGTGACCCGCGCTTTGCATTGCGCTTCAATTATCCAAGCCGGACGATCGACGGCGAGCCTGTTGACCGGCTCGAAATGCAGCAGACGAACATGATCCGACTTCATATCCTTGCGCCACAGTCGCGCCACGTCTACTTTGAGGTTAGCAAGTATCACCGGCTCACCGCGCTGGACGAATACAAGCAGCATAAAGAGTTTCTGTTGACGCTCTGTGATCCGTTGACCATTAGCGAATTGCGAGAGGCACGCTGCGCAACTTTGCCTGCTCACGAATATACGCTCCAGTGGGATCAGGGCAGACGAGCAGTGCTACTTATCGAGCGAGCGGATGGGCTGTATCGGATCCTTTACGATCCAGGCTTTACCGTAAACGTACGCATCCTGTCTACTCTGGAATGGCTCAGCTGAGCGTTCCCCACAGGCCGTAGCCTTCATTCCTTCGCCGCTCACGCCGCTCATGCTGCTCATGGATCTGTTCGACATGATCCGCCTTTTCTTCTATCGCGGCCTCCAGCCACAGGCGGCCCTTTTCTGCGGTGCCGTGGCTGCCTGCGCCATACGCGCCGGTCTTTGTATCGTCGTCCCAGGGCGGGTTGGCGACGAGCGAGCCGCCCTCGATCCAGTCCATGTAGTAATCAGGGGTGGAAACAAAGTCGACTTCGTCCACCACGCGTTCCATGTGGCACAGGTCCGGACGGAGATGCAGCAAAAAGGACGTTTCCAACTCGCAGGCATGCCCCATGCCGCCAATCGGCGAGGTCCGATATTTCTGTAGTGCCTTTGCGCCAATCCTGCCCGAGGTGTGGAGCCAGGTCGTTGCGCAAAAAATCCTGCGGTGGCGCTCCCCGGCATACTTAACGATATTCACCAGGAACGATGTGTTGCCGCCATGTCCGCTCATCAGATAAAAGCGATCAAAGCCGCGCGCTACCAGTACATCGATCACCGCCAGCCAGAAATCCTCGAATGCACGCCCGCCGGCGTTCATGGTGGCGGCAAAGGAAGACCGGTGCGTGCTGACTCCATAGGGCATTACGGGTAAGGCAAAGCTGCGCGTAGGCAATCTGGCAGCTGTGCCCTGTGCAATGGCTTCTATGATGATCGTGTCAACCGAGAGGGGGAGGTGATATCCATGCTGCTCGGTGTGACCAATCGGGATCAGGATCACTTTGCCGCGTTCAGTATCTGGGGGCAGTTGAGCAAAAGGTACATTGCGCTTCCAGTTTGGAAGCGTTAAGAAAGATTGGCGACTGGAAGAGTTGAAAAACGATTGGGGGTCGAGTCCCGGAGGAGCCAGGCAATACACGCGCGAGAAGCCATCATCGCGCAGGCTATCCAGAAGGTTTGAAATGTACTGAAAAAGAACCGCTTCCGGGACTTCCAGCCAGCTTCTTCGCCAGCCAAATGGGAAGAGCGGGAGAAGTCCAATCTGGGGAGGTCGGCTCAACTGCGTGGCAAGCGCGTTGAAGTCGTAGCCCCAGCCTAGCGGTAAGACAAGCGGGGTATCACGTGGAAGTGCAGCGACTGCATCCCAGGTCATGTCATCGAAATGAAGAAATTCGGTCATTCGATCCTCCATAGATTGCGCGTAGCCAATATATTAGAACTATTTGATTCTCTATTAACTTACACAGAAAACATACCAAACTCGGGTTCATAACGTACCAGGGCAGGCGCCGGCGTACTCTCCGAGAAGCTGATAAGCATAAACTCATCGTCCACCCCGTACTCATTCTGAATGCCAAATTGACTCGCCTTCTCAAACCCGAACCGCCGGTAATATTTTGGGTCGCCCAATACGACACAGTAGTCATACTTGAACTCGCGGCAGAGCCGCAGTCCTTCACGAATGAGCGCAGACCCAATTCCCCGGGATTGCAGATCGGGATGTACCGCTACCGGGGCGAGCCCAACCCCTTCGAAAACGTCCGGTGGGGTAGTGGAAACCGGACTAAACAGGATGTGACCGATCACCCGGTCATCAGATACGGCAACCAGCGAGATGACCGCTTTACCATGGAGCCGCAATGCATCTACAAGTCTGCTTTCGGCGTCGGTAGGAAATGCTGCTCGAAGCACCTCTCGGACGTGATCAACGTCTTGCGATTCTTCCTTGCGAATGACTATGTTCATGCCTGTCCGGGGAGAAGGTACCAGTCCAGGAAGCGCTCCATACGCTCGTAAACATCCTGCAGGTTCTCGCGCCGTAAGAATCCGTGTGGCTCGTTTCCATAGGTTTTGTACTCGAAGACCTTATCATGCCGTTTAAGTGCCTCCACCCATTCCTCCGAGGATTCCGGTGGGACAACCGTATCGAGCAATCCATGTAAGATGAGCATGGGTTTCTGCACATTCTTTGCATCCATAATGGGAGAGCCTTTTAAGTAAAAATCCGGGTGCCCGGCGGGATGACCCAGGAAGATCTCCGTATAGTAGCGCAATCGCTTTTCACACAGCGCCCACGAGCTCAGCAGATTTGAATCCCCGTATTTGGATACTCCACAGGCAAACAGATATTCAGGATCGCGAGAAAGCGCACACATGGTCATGTAGCCTCCATAGCTTCCGCCCGCGATCCCGATACTTTCCGGGCGGATCTGTGCCAAGCCGCGCAGGAACTTTGCGCCTCGCAGACAATCCTGCGCGTCGCCGATACCCCAGTCTTCGTAATTCGCGCGTTCGAACTGTTTGCCATAGCCCGTAGACCCGCGGTAGTTCGGTGCAAGGTAGGTATAGCCTTTGGCAACAAAATATTGAGCGATGTCGTCCCAGAAAAAAACGTACTGATCCTTGGGTCCGCCGTGGGGATACAGGATGGCGGCGCCATTCGGCTTTTGGGGCTGGTACAAGAAAGCAGGGATTTCCAGCCCATCGAAGCTCCTGTAGCTGACGATCTCCGGCATGACCTTTTTTGTCTGCTGGAGCGCGGGCGGGTTAGAGAAGGTCAGCTGCCTGGCCTCGCGGCTGGAGAGCTCTATCCTGTAAAGGTCGGGCGGCAGGAGTGGGCTTTCGTATTCGAAAGTGATGAAGGAGCCATCCGGAGCCCAGTTTGGATTCGCGTGGATCCCTGCTCCGGAGCGCAGGTCGGTGACCTCACCGCTCTCTGCTTCAACCAGACATAGATCAAACGCGCCGTTCCGGTTGAAGATGACCGCCAACCGCTTCCCATCTGGTGACCATTCGAATTGAGCGACGTCATGCCCCGTGTTCGTAAGCCGGTGCAAACCTTCCCCGTTGGGTCTGATGAGATAGATCTCGTCTCGCTCCGTCTCCTGGGCGATGAAGGCGATCCAGGTTCCGTCAGGAGACCATTTGGGCGAGAGGGCTCGCGTGGACGGCTTGCCATAAAGCGTGATGGTCTTTCCGGCCTCGATCTCGAGCAGCATGATATCCAGCCGGTTGAGATCGTCGAAGCGCCGCAAGATGTACACGAGCGACCTGCCGTCCGGCGACGGGCGCGCGTCCCAGTGATCACCGGTCGTATCGGTGGTCAGAGCGCGCGGCCAACAGCCATCGATGTCGGTGAGGAGCAGTTGATCCGTGTCATGTCGTTCCACGGTGACGATCAAACCACGCGAGTCCGGCATAAAGCGCGGACTGCCTGCACCGGTGGCAAAGTCTGTGATCTTGCGCGGCAAACCGCCTTCCCGCGAGATCAGGTGCACGTGACCTTTGATGCCAATTGCGATCCACTGACTGTCGGGCGACCAGGCGGGAATCTCATCGTCCCAGTAGGGCGCGAGGGGACGGTCTGTCGTGATCCGTGTGAGCCAGCCTCCATCCGACGGAATCAGGTGCACGTCGGAGAGCGACTCGCCATCCTTGATACAGGCGATCATCTGCCCGTCCGGTGAAAGCGTGTGTGATCTGATTCGTTCGATGGATGTCAGAAGAGAGAGGCTCCAACCGGATGGCGACTTGAGATCAGGCCGCCGGAGGGAGGGCCACCCATTGCGTTCGTACTTTTCCGTGAGATGGATAGGGTTGTCCATGGTGTACCTCTTCTATGCAAGTATAGTCAATAACAGAATGAATCGCCTATGCCTTCGACTGAATTACAAGTAAAATCGCCAATGCCGCTTTGATCAAGTTTGATAGCGGCGAGAATCTTTTGGAGGCTGGCATGTTATCGAATCGCTCCCGTGGACTCACCTATCTGCTCTCCTTGTTATATACGATCATCGGCCTTCCACTTTTCTTCTTGCCCGAGCAATTCGCTCCTGTCTTTGCCTGGAAAGTCACTCCCCTCATGACGATGACCATTGGCGGCTGGTGCCTTGGGAATGCCTTCCTCGCGTACATCACCGCCCGGCGCTGGGATTGGAAACTGGTCAGCACCTCACTGATATATCTGTGGCTGTTTGGTTTTCTGGAGAGTATCATCTTGATCATGTTCCGCGAGAGGCTTGTTCTCACTCACTTCATTGCCTGGGCATATCTCCTCACCCTGATAACGAATCTCGTGACAGCTGTCGTGGGCAGCTGGGACTGGTTTAGAATGCGGCCCGCGATGCCATCCAGCCGATCGAGAATCCCCGGACTTATCCGAATCTTGCCTATCGGGGCCGTCCTGTTCACAGGCTCCATCGGGCTCGCTGCCCTGGTAAATCCAATCGGATTCTGGGGAACGAATGGTGAAATCTTTCCGGAGCCAATGTCATTATTCACTTTACGAAGCTTCGGTGCATTTTATCTTTCACTGGCGCTTGCGGTGGTCCCGTTAGTTCGCAACCCAGACTTTGCATTATTTCTCAATCATATCTACAGCACCCTGGGATTTTTTGTGACGATCACGGCTGCTGCCTTCGTATACATCAGGCTGTTTGACTTTATCGGCAGGCCCTTTGGGTTGCTATACATGGTGGCTTATGTCCTGGTTGGTCTGGTTGTGGGATTCATACTTCTACAATATGGTACGGGTATGCACGAGAGGCAGGCACCGTCGATCTATACATAGAGGACCACATGCTTTCTTATCTTTCTCGCGGCTTTACCTATGTTCTCGCATTCCTGTATGCGGTTCTTGGTTTTTTGCTTTTTTTCTTCCATGCACAATTGGCACCTGTCTTCGCCTGGAAGGTGACGCCCTTCATGGCGATGACGATTGGCGGCTGGTGCCTCGGCAATGCCTGGCTTGCACGCATCACGGCGCGTCGCTGGCGGTGGAGCCTCGTGTTCAGCGCACTGATTTATCTGTGGCTGTTCGGGCTAGGGGAACTGCTTGTCTTATTTCTCTTCCGTGATCGGCTGGTGTTGTCGCATCCCATTGCCTGGCTCTATCTCACGACACTCATTGGAAATGCTCTTGCGGCTGTGGTCGGGATTGTGGATTGGTTCCGCCTTCGTCCTACGCTGGATTCCACATACCCGGAATTCACTCCATGGCAATGGGCAGCCACGCTTGCCTTTATCCTGTTTGCTGGATTTCTGGGTGTATATGGCTTGTTCGCGCCCATGGGTGCACCGGGAACGAACGGTGGGATTTTCCCCGAGGTCATGTCCCCGTTTACATTGCGAAGCTTCGGCATGTTTTATCTCACACTTGCACTGGGTGTTGTCCCTTTCCTGTGGCACCGAAATCTAAACGCTATCCTGCATCATGCGTTCGCTTCCTATGGGTTTATTGTCTTTATTACAGCTGCCGCATTCGTCTATATCGGGCTGTTTGATTTTGTCATCCGCCCGGGCGGTCTCTTGTATTTTGCCGCGTACCTTGCGGTCGGCATTCCCCTGATCCTCATCTTCCGCAGGCAGGGGACCGGCGCGCCTGCCTAATGGACATCACTAGCCTGCAGAACCCGCGCGTTAAGTATATCGTCAGGCTGCGAGATGACAGACGTCAGCGGCGCCAGGATGGCGTGATGCTGGTGGAAGGGTACGAGGAAATCCAGCTCGCGCGTACCGCAGGTCACATCCCTCGCACGGTCTTTTCAGCACCTGAGATGGCTTCACAAGAAATAGAGGTCGCTGGCATCGAGCACATCACTGTCAACCGCGCGGTCTTTGAGAAGATGTCCTATCGGCAGAATCCGGATGGCTGGCTGGCGGTCTTTCCGGTCCCTCAGATGGAGCTCAGCGACCTTGAATTGAGCGACCACCCGCTGCTAATCGTTGCCGAATCGATCGAAAAACCGGGCAATTTCGGCGCGATCCTGCGGACCGCCGATGCCGCCCGCGTGGATGCCGTGCTCGCCTGCGATCCTCGGGGGGACGTGTGGAATCCGAATGTAGTACGCGCGAGCCGGGGCGCGCTGTTCAGCGTCCCGGTCGTCGAATGTGAGAGCGCCGCCGCGCGCGAATGGCTCAAGAGCCACGGGATCAAAATCCTCGCGGCAACGCCCTCTGCATATCTGGCGTATTCCGCGGTCGATCTGCGTGAACCGGTTGCGATTGCCGTGGGAACCGAGGATGAGGGTCTCTCGGAGTTCTGGATGTCAGGGGCGGATCTAAAGGTCAAAATCCCGATGTTGGGCAGGGTCAATTCGTTGAACGTTTCTGTTTCCACAGCCCTGATTGTTTACGAAGCTGTTAGGCAGCGAAACCCACATTCTCAGTAAAATAGATACAATTCAATATTCTTCTCTCGCCTGGTTCGACGGAAACATCAGATGAAGACCAACATTGTACTGGTAAGCCTGTTTCTTCTACTCACACAGGTGCTGGCAGCCTGCGGAGGGAACTGGTTATTCGCCCCACCGACACCGACTGCCCAGCCCACTCCCACCAATGATCCTCGCAGCGCTTCCAGGGTCGTTCAGGCATTCTGGGACGCCCTCGAGTCCGGCGATCTGGATACGGCGATGACCTATGTTGCGGATGACATCACATGTGCAGGCTTCTGTCACTTCTCCGGCAAAGAGACATTCCGCACGTATCTGCAAGGATACCTGATGTCTGGGCATGTGACCAAAATCGGCAATGTTAAGAATGTCGGAAGTATAGTCACGTATTCATGGGAAGTATACAGGAATGGTTTCTTTCGCCGGCGCGGCGAGGCGGATGAGGTGATGGAAGTAGAGGATGGAAAGATTATTTACTGGGAAAACTATCACCAGTAGTCAGTCGCTGCCCACACTCTGAGATCTCGAACAGACGGCGTGTCCTGCGATGCGCTGTTTGTCATCATTATCTGCCTGCCGAAGGGATGCCTTATGACCTGGGCGATCGTTGTTGGTCTGCTGATAGCAATCGGTTTTTTGCTCGATCGTGAGATCTACTTTTATGAAGGGGTTCATCTGGGACCGCGCGTGCAAGCCTGGTTATATGATCACTGGTCGAAGAAATATGATGAAGGCAAGCGCGCCAGCCAGCTCCAGGATGATGAGATGCTCGCCGTGCCGCTGCTCCAGGCGCTCGAAGATACACCTGAGCCCTTCGTCCTTGATTTCGCGACTGGGACCGGTAGACTCTCCCGCGCGCTGCTAAACCGCCAGCATTTCAAGGGTCATATCGTGGCTCTCGACCTCTCACAGGGCATGCTCGAGCAGGCTGCATCGAAGCTGAATAGATTCCAGGATGAAGCCTCTGTAGAATTGCTGCGTCACACATCTCTGCCGCTGCCGTTTCCGGATGCCTCATTTGACGTGGTCTGCGCGCTGGAGGTGCTGGAGCTTTTCCCGGGCATGGACGAGCCGCTGCGCGAGCTTGGGCGTGTCTTGCGCCCGGGCGGCATCCTGCTCACCTCGCGCGGCACTGAGGAGTCGGGGCGCAGGGCAAGGGTAAAGAGTAAGGGTGAGTATGTGACTTTGCTGCAAGCCCATGGCTTCGAAAAGATTGAAGTGACAAAGTGGTGGAAATTGTTCGACCGGGTTATAGCAGTTAAGAACGGAGTTTCGCTCCCCATAGGCTCGCGCCGTCTGGCTGATGTCTTGCGATGCCCGGCATGCACTGCGACCCAGTGGCAAGAGATTCCGGGCATTTGGAAGTGCGGCGCTTGCGGGATGGAACGGACCGTCACACGCCAGGGAATTTTATTGAATTGAGTTTTATGAAGAGCCAGGTCGCCGCGATTTGTTGGCTTCATAATCGCCACATATAGGGTCGGAGAGACCAAGCCGCCCATCGGTGGTATGATTCATGCAAGAAGCAAGAGCGCCGGGAGGGGCCGACGTCCTCTATTTTAATCGGTACTGGTACTGCAGCACGCTGAGGCTTTGCAGAACGCCATGAGCGAATCGGTGTTACGGGTTTTAGTGGTTGAAGATTCTGAAGATGACGCGCTGTTGATCGTGCGTGAGCTGCAGCATGGGGGATATACTGTGGAATTCGAACGCGTGCAAACTAGAGGGGAGATGCAGACTGCCCTGGCACGGCGTACGTGGGACGTGGTCCTTTCCGATTACACCATGCCACAATTTAGCGCGCTGGGAGCGCTCGAGGTGCTCAAGGAGAGCGGACTCGATCTCCCGTTTCTTGTGATCTCGGGCACGATCGGCGAAGAGACCGCCATTGCCGCGCTGAAGGCGGGCGCGCACGACTTCCTGCTCAAGGGAAAGCTGGCGCGACTCATCCCTGCGATCGAGCGCGAGCGCAGGGACGCGGAGATCCGGCGCTCACACCGAGAAGCGCAATCGAGATATCAGCTTCTCGTGGAGCATCTGCCGATCATTGTGTATGTGAACCTGGCTGAACGGATTGGCAGTACCACGTATGTGAGCCCTCAGATCACGGGCATACTCGGCTATCATCTTGAGGAGTGGCTGGAGGAGCCCGAATTCTGGCAAAAGACAGTGTACCCGGACGACTATGAATCCGTGATGCAACGTCTCGACCACAGCGGTCGCACACAGGAACCTTTCGAAATGGAATACCGGATGCTGGCGCGTGACGGACGCGTGGTCTGGTTCCACGATCATATGGTGCTGATCCGAGACCCGCGCGGGCAGCCGCTCTACTGGCAAGGGCTGAAGATGGACATCACCAAGCGCAAGGATGCGGAAGATGCAATCCGGCAGCTGAATGCGGAACTGGAGCAGCGCGTGGCTGACCGCACCCGCGAGCTGGAGCGGGCCCTGCGCGCCAAGGATGAATTCCTCGCAAACATGAGCCATGAATTACGCACGCCGCTTAATTCCATCCTCGGTCTGTCGGAAAGTCTGGCAGAAAATGTAGCAGGCGCGCTGAACGAGAAGCAAGAGCGATACGTCACGACGATCATCGAAAGCGGTCACCATCTCTTATCCCTGATCAATGACATTCTCGATCTGGCAAAGATCGAGGCGGGTCAGATCGTGCTCAATATCGAGGAGGTCGATGTCCAGCGGGTCTGTCAGGCGAGTCTGCGGATGATCAGCGAGATGGCGCACAAGAAGCAGCAGGAAGTGAGCCTGCAAATCGCAGGGGACGTGGGTGTGATCTGGGGAGATGAGCGCCGCCTCAAGCAGATCCTGGTGAACCTGTTGAGTAATGCGGTCAAATTCACTCCCGAGCATGGCAGGCTGGGAATCGAGGTGAATGCCGAACGTCAGGAGAAACGAGTGATTTTCACAGTCTGGGATAACGGGATCGGGATCGAAGAGAAGGATCTGCAGCGACTGTTTTATCCCTTTGTGCAGCTCGATTCCAGCCTGGCGCGGGGCGTCACCGGGACAGGTCTGGGACTGGCCCTGGTCACCCAGATGGTGCGCCTGCACGGTGGGAGTATCCATGTGGACAGCAAACCAGGCGAGGGGAGCCGCTTCCACATCGTGCTGCCCTGGGAGCCAGGCATGTTAAGCGATGCCAAGTTACGGCTGAAAAGCACCGGAAAATTCCTTGCCATCCGTCCGGACGTCAAGGATCGTCCTTTGATTCTCCTGATCGAGGATGCCAGGGAAGCAAACCTCATGATGTCTGATTATCTGGAGAATGCAGGCTACCGTGTCCTCACGGCACGTGACGGTGCGACAGGCATCGACCTGGCAAGGCAACATCCTCCCAGCCTGATCCTGATGGATATCCAGATGCCAAACATGGATGGACTCGAAGCCACCCGGCGGCTGCGGTCTGACCCCCGGTTTCGAACCACGCCCATCATCGCGCTTACCGCGCTCGCCATGCCGGGCGACCGGGAGCGCTGCCTGGCTGCCGGCGCCACCGATTACATGATGAAGCCGGTCAGCCTGAAAAACCTTTCCCAGATGATAGAGAAATATTTGCTGAGATGAGCGGAATTCACCGAAGAACCGACGCCCGCAGGATCAGGCAGGGATTTGAGAATGATAATTCTTGTCGCCGCCCCAGGTAATGAAACGGACAGCGTTCTTCGTGCTGTTTTTGACCGCGTACATCATTTCGTCGGCGAGATTAATTAATTGCTCTGCGGCGTAAGGAGGGGTAACACAGGTCACCGCGCCCATGCTAAATGTCACGGGCCAATTGCCGCGTTTCATCGCTTCGCTCAAATTGGAGTGAACTTTTGAGAGCACAACCTCTGCCTCGTCCCGGACTGTGGAAGGCAAAAGCAGGGCAAACTCATCCCCGCCAACGCGGGCAACAACATCCGTTTTGCGTAGCTGCGATTTCAACTCGGCTGCAATGGCGCGCAGTACAAAGTCGCCTACCTGGTGACCGAAAAGGTCATTTACCACTTTGAAATCATCGATGTCGATGAACACAACGGTAAAAGGATGAGGGTACCGGCGGATCCGGTCAATTTCCATCTTGAGCAACTCATTAAAATAACGGGCATTGATCGCTCCGGTCGTAAAGTCTGTGCGGGCCGCGAGCCGCTCCTCTCTATGCAGCTTGTGCAGGGAAGCGACCAGGTATGCGACAAAGGAATAGAACACCGTCCGGATCAGCGTATTCACAACATAAACCAACGGATGTGAGTAGGCTCTTCCCGTATAGAGTTCCGCGACCATCAAAGTCAAGGCGCTCAAAAAAGAAAGCATGAGTCCAAACCTGCGGCCGACCGCCAGCGTCCCAAGCACGATCGGAATGAAATAAAAGAGGGAAGAAACTATCTCATTGCCGGTCAGAAAGTCCAGCATTCCCAGTGCGCCTACTAGAATGATCCCCACAATAGCCCAGAAAATCGGATCTTTTCTTTCGAGAGTGTCAAAGAGCTTGTAGATCTCAAATTCCATAATTTGTTCCTGCCCATGGCAGCGAAGGACTCGGAGTTAAATTAAGTGCCCGCTGTCTCATGATGGATCGATCCGGGCAGCGAGCGCATGTATTGTACCCCAAAAAGATTTGCGCTCAATCCATCTGACGAAGTTTACGGACGAGCTGGAACACAAAACCGGTGCAAAGCGTTGAATTTGCCTGGCTCACCTGATAAAACCATGTTGATTTATGTAACTTTTGGGAGGTTTTCCTATGTTTCCAGTCTGCAACTGTAAGCTAGATGTTAACTCGTCCCAGGTAACATGTAATACAATATATTTTGTCCAATTTAACAGCGGGAGCGGGAGATAATCTTTTCATGTGTACAGCACCTGATAAGAACTTTCTCGTTTGACCTCTGCAAGTCTTGCGTGAGAGCGAACATTGAAAGGTGAGTGTTATGGGTCTAAAACTAACGCCAAGACTCGCCCTGGTCTTCATCCTCTTCGCTCTTGCGATATCGGCCGGAGTGGGGATACTTGCCTACTATAGCGGGCGCCTTTCGCTTGAGGCTGCCGCAAAAACAGAACTTCAATCCACTGCGCTGGAAAAAGAAGCCGCCCTTGAGGCATGGATCTTTGAACGCGAGTCGTCCATCTCGGCGCTGGCGCGTTCCGGTTATATCCTGGAGCAATTAGTCGAGTTTCGGGAGTCAGAGCACAATTCAAGGCAAGCGCATGATCGCCTGATTCGAGAGCTGAGCGTTCATACGGGTCCGGGCCAGGCGTTTCTGACGCTGTTTATTCTCGCGCCGGAAGATGGCCGGGTGATTGCCTCCGTGGACTCCGGCGAGGAGGGGGACCTGCGCACCAACCTGGCATACTTCATCGAGGGGAAAAGTGGAATCTATACGACCCCGATCTATTATTCACCGGATCTGCTCGTCCCAGCTATGACGACCGCCGCGCCGCTGTACTCGGCAGAGGGAAAGCTGCTGGGCGTCCTGGCGGGCAGGCTGAACCTGGAAGAGCTGAACGCAATTATCCAGCGCCGCTCCGCCTTGCGAGAGACGGATGATGCATTCCTGGTCAACAGGGAAAACCAGTTTGTGACCCAGCCGCGCTTTATTCCAGACCCCGCGGTTCTCAAGGTGGGGGTGCATACGGAACTGGTCCAGCGTTGTCTGGCAGGCGATAGCAACACCATGTCTGCAGTGGATTATCGCGGCGTACCGGTGATCGCCGTGTACCGCTGGTTGTCAACACGCCAAATGTGCCTCATCGTGAAGATAAGCCAGGCAGAGACATTGGCGCCGGTGGAGCGATTCGGTACCAGAGTCATCGGGATTGCCCTGGGGACTCTGGTTGCTGCGTCTGTTGCGGCGCTGCTCCTTTCCAACGCACTTCTTCGCCCGATCCGTGCGATGCAAGTCGCAGCAAAGCGCTACGG
>DATHTH010000295.1:0-11777 GCA_035463495.1 Anaerolineales bacterium
GTAATATTACCTGCGTTCCCCACCGGCAAACATAACAAATCAGGTGCGGATTCGAGCATGTCGCAAATCTCGAACGCCGCGGTCTTCTGCCCCTCGATGCGATAGGGATTGATGGAGTTCACCAGGCAGATGGGATGCTTATCCGTGATCTGTACCACCATAGTTAAGGCATCGTCGAACGAGCCCTCGATCTGGATCACCTGCGCGCCGTAGGCAATGGCGCCGGCGAGCTTGCCGGCTGCGACCTTGCCCTGAGGGATGAGCACCACCGACTTCATCCCCGCCCGCGCCGCGTAGGCAGCCGCAGAGGCGGCGGTGTTACCGGTCGAAGCGCAGATCACGGCCGTGGCGCCGCGCCCGAGTGCTTCCCCGACTGCCGCGGTCATGCCGCGGTCCTTGAAGGACCCGGTCGGGTTCAGCCCCTCGTATTTGATGAACAGCTCGAAGCCCCCGCCCAGCTCCCGGGCTAAATTATCCGCTCTGATCAGGGGCGTATTGCCCTCCAGCAGGCTCACCCGGCGCGTGTGAGACGGGATGTCAAGCAGAGCGCCGTATTTATGAAGAAGTCCCTGGTATGCCATGGGGCGAGTGTAGCATAATTTTAGTAAAAGCCTTGCGGACGCTGTTCGTAAAACTGTCTTGCGAAGAAAACTTCGTAAGGTTGCTTCCTATCTTCATGATCTTCATTGAGACTTAATTATTTGTGGATATACTTTCTAGCGATGATTCGCTTATCGATCCTGACCTTGGTGGTATTCTCTCTCATCGCAGCCTGCGCCGGGCAGGGGACCACGACCCCCGTCGCTTCGGATCCGGTGCTAAGCTCGCCGGTGCCAACATTTCCGGCGATCCAGTTTTTGCCAGTTCCTACAGCCACGCCACAACCCAGGCAGTTTTCCCCGATCACGCCCGTGCCCACAAGGACCAGAACACCGACCTCCGCACCGGAAGCTGCTGAGGCGGAATCTGAAGTCGCAGACTGGAAGAGATTGCCCGTGATCCCCGAAGCGATCGACCCCAGCCTACAGCGGGTCTACCAGCGCGGGTTACGGCTCGGAAACGATCCGAACGCATTCTCGATCTTCGGCGACTGCCAGGCTCGCCCGGGCGAATTCTTCGGCGTATTTGAGACAGATCCTGAGGTGGTGCAGGAGCTATCCCCTGAGCTGCGTGAGGTCGTCGAACACTTTCAGGGTTCGTTCAACCGTGAAAGCTCCACCGCACAGGATGGCACCACTCCGGGTTCGCTTCTCTGGACACAGTGGCACCGCGGCGAATATGGCTGCACGTTCGCCGAGACGCCGGTTGAGTGCGAACTACGCGTCCACCGTCCATCGTTTGTCATTATTCAAATTGGCACGCATTTCGAGTCACGAAATACCGAGTACTTGCGCCGGATTATCCTGCAGTTGATGGATGAAGGCGTCGTGCCCATCCTGGCGACCAAAGCCGATAACCGAGAAAAGGACGAGCGCATCAACCGTGATATGTCCATGCTGGCAACGGAGTACGAGCTTCCGCTCTGGAATTTCTGGGCGGCGGTTTCGGATCTCCCTAACCACGGACTGTACACGCGAGATGATCGTCCGTTGCAGGGAGATATTTATCTGACCGAGGAAGCCGCCGTCATCCACCGTATGACGGGGCTTGAAGCCTTGAATGCCGTGTGGCGGGCGGTCGCGGGAAGCTAGATCATCCCTTTAACGGTGGGGCATCTTTATCGTACACAAAGACCTGGATATCCAACCCATCGCTGTTCAACAGGTCGAGAGCGGGCTGAAAGGTGGCATCTTTGATTTGCTGGATATCGCCTGCCGGAGCATAGACGCTCAGGCGGGCTTCCTCTTCCGACATCTTAACCACTTTGATTTCCGCCCCTGCACTGGCTGCCTTGATTTTGTCATTCATCAACTGGATGGCATCATCAAGAGACATGACGTACTCCTCTTTATTCCATGTCGTTGCGGGAGCGCGATGCTATTTCGCTATCTTGGCAACGGTTACGCCGGCGCCGCCCTCGTTCTCTTTAGGCTCCTCGTATGAAGCGACGTAGGGGCTGGATCGCAACGCATTGCGTACGGCTTCGCGCAGCTTGCCTGTCCCTTTGCCGTGGACGATGCGCACGAACAACAAGCCTGAGGAATAGGCTCGCTCGAGATAGCGCTCCAATTCTTCCAGCCCTTCTTCCACCAGCTTGCCGCGCAGGTTGAGCTCGATGCCCGGGGATCTGGTGCCGCTGAGCGCTGCCCGCCCGCTGCCTTCCGCAGCTTGGGGTTTTTCTTCCTTCTTCTTTTCCTCAGTAATTTCTTCTTCGCGACCCTTTCGCACTACATCCGCCAGCCGAGCTCGCACCCGCAGACTACCGATCTGAACCTCTGCGTCTGACTCTCCCAGAGCCGTGATCGTGCCCTCGGCATTCAGAGTATTCACCCTGACACGCTCTCCGAGTGATAATGGACGATTGCTAATGGACGATGGGCCATGGTCTATGGTTGGGCGCCGTATGACCGGCGCTTCGATTTTTTCTTCGATCTCCTCGACCTTTGCCTCGATTTCTTGCAATGCCTGCAAAGGTTGCCGCGCTCTTTTCAATTGAGACTTGAGCGACTCGATGTTCTTCTTGAGCACTGCCACTTCCAGCTCTCCTTCAGCGCGGGCTTTGGCGATCACTTCGCGACGCTCGTCTTCGATCTTTTCCAGGCGCTTTTCGAGCTCACGCGTCTGGGCTTCGAGACGGTCGCGGGCTCTTTCGAGTTTCTGGCGCTCGCGTGAGGTGCGGTTGCGCTCCTTGCGGATGTCGTCGAGCAGCTTGTCGGCGCGCAGGTCGTCCGGGTTGATCTCGCCCCTGGCGGATTCGATGATCGGTTGCGGAAGACCAAGTCGCTGGGCGATGAGCAGCGCGTTGGAGCGTCCCGGAAGCCCGATGGTCAGGTGGTAGGTCGGGCGCAGGGTCTTGATGTCGAATTCGAGCGAGGCATTGACCACGCCCTCGGTGGAGTGTGCGAAGGTCTTGAGCTCAGGATAATGCGTGGCGACGAGGGTCGTACAGCCCGTTTCAAGAAGGAAGCTCAGGATGGCACGCGCCAGCGCCGCGCCTTCCTGCGGATCGGTGCCCGCGCCCAGCTCATCGAAGATCACCAGCGAGCGCTGATCGATCTCCTTCAGGATGCGGATGATATTCGTGATGTGACCGCTGAACGTGCTCAGCGATTGCTCGATGGATTGTTCATCACCAATATCCGCATAGACCGCGTGGAAGCAGGGCAGCTCCGAGCCGCTCTCGGCAGGGACGTGCATCCCACTTTGCGCCATCAGGGAGAGCAGTCCCACCGTTTTGAGCGACACCGTTTTGCCGCCCGTGTTGGGACCGGTGATGACGATCGCGCGCGTGCCGGGCCGGGGGTCCACGTCGATCGGAACAACAGTCTGAGGATCCAGCAGGGGATGGCGAGCCTGCATAAGCCTGAGAGAGGGTAGACGATTTTCAGCTTGATGTTCGCCCTTTCCCTTCCCACTTTCTATTCTGTGAAGGACAGGCTCGCTTGCCCTTAGCTCCTCGGCATACTTTGCCTTGGCAAAGATCAGGTCGAGCATTGCCAGGTTCTCGACGCCGTAGGTCAGCTCCTCGCGGTGCTCGCCGATCTGGGCGGATAGCTCATAAAGGATGCGCCGCTCCTCGTCGCGTGCCTGCAGCTCGAGCTCACGCACCCGGTTATTGAGCTCCACCACTGGCAGCGGTTCCACAAACAGGGTCGCGCCGCTGGAGGACTGGTCATGGACGATGGCTTTGATCTGCCCCTTGAATTCGGCGCGCAGCGGGATGACATATCGCCCATCACGCTGGGTGATGATCGGCTCCTGCAGTTTGCTCCCGGACTCGGTGAGATATTTCTGCAGCCGCGACATCAAGCGGTCGTGGGCGATCTTGATCTCACGACGCAGTGTAGCGAGCTTCGGCGAGGCGGAATCCAGCACCTCGCCGCGGTCGGAGAGGACGCGTGAGATGGCATCCACCATGCCGTGCGATTCGGGCAAGCCCGAGGCGATCTGCGCCAGGCGCGGGTACTCGTCGGTCTTGCGCTCCAGAGACTTTTTTAGCTCACGGCAGGAGATGAGGGTGGACTTGATGTCGAGCAGCTGCTGCGGATCGAGCACACCGCCCCGCGCCGCCAGGTCCGCGGCGGGGCGGATGTCATGCGCGCCGCCGATGCCGATATCCTGCACGGAGAACAGCTTGCGAGCCTCAGCCGTCTCTGCCAGGCGTGCAACAGCGAGGTCATACGAGCTGGTGGGCTCGAGCGAGCGCGCCAGATCCATGGAAGCCGAGAAATCGCAGAATGCTCGGAGGCGCTCGAGGATCTTAGGATACTCGAGCACAGACAGGGTTTTAGGATCCATAACGGACTGATTTAACCACAAGAACTGTAATTAGAGAACCGGGAATCTTATTCGAGTGACGTTATCAGGAAGTCATCGAACGTGACATCTGCCGCAGTCGCATCTGCGCCGCTCCACGCAAAGAGTCCTACGTACCCCGAAGAATAAGATGAATCGGAGACCGAAGCGATCCGCTGGCCGTTTACATACAGGGTGAGCGTGCCCTGGCTGCAGTCCGCGCCAATCCGATAGGAGGGGGCATTTCTGGGGATCAGGCTCGACGCAGCCCAGCGATCGTTATTGGTCAGAAAGACGTCTGTCTCTCCAGTGATTGCTTTTCCGATCGCGTATTGGCCGCCCGGCGTCATCGCAAGATAGTAATACGATGAGCCTGACGCCTGTTGATTACACATAAGTCCAAACGCGGTGGTGGGCTCGTCATCGTTATTGATGGCAGTGACCTCCATATGGACGTTTTGATAGACTTCCTCGTTGGGCGTGCTCCACACAAACCAGTTTTCCCGGAAAACCCGCATGCGGAAGGTATCCCCGTCATACTCGATGGCGTTATCTGAGTCGGTCAGCGTGCCCCAGCTGCTGTCGCCGGAGAAATCGTCGTCGAGCAGCACGTTGCTGGGAGTGCTGACCGGCATCGTCGGAGTGGGTATGATCACTTCCAGGGTCTGTGTGGGCGGAGGAGTCTCTGTCGACGGGCTGAGGAACGTGGGACCGAGCCGGTTCGCGGCAAGCAGGATGCCTCCCCCGACAGCGAAGAGCAAGCACAAGCCTGCCAGACAACCAATGATCCAGCCGGCGGGCCGGGCAGCCCTGCTGATGGTGGTGGTAGCAGTGACCGGCTTCCGCTGAGTCTGATCCGTGACTGTTGGAGTTGGCGCGCCGGGTTCGGGTATGATTTCTGTAGGCGCATCGGTGCGCACGGTTTCCCTTTCCTCCAGGGCGCGTTTCCAAGCGCTGAGGAACTCGTCCGCGGTCGCGAAGCGGTCGCGTGGGTCCTTGGCGAGCGCTTTGAGGATTACCTGCTCAATGGAAGGTGGGATATCCGGTTTGACTCGGGAGGGCGGAGGCAGCGGATCGCTGACATGCTTGAAAAGCACGGCGAGCGGCGTATCGGCTAGGAAAGGGACCTGCCCGGTGACCATCTCATACAGGATAATGCCAAGCGAGTAAATATCCGAGCGCCGATCTACGGGGTGGGATTGGGCCTGCTCCGGGCTAATGTACGCCGGTGTTCCCATGATCGCGTCAGTCTGGGTGAGACGAGGGGAGGCGCTCTCGAGCAGCTTGGCGATCCCGAAGTCGGTGAGGAAGATATTGCCATGCGAGTCGATCAGGGCGTTGGCAGGTTTGAGGTCCCGGTGGACAATCCCCTGGCTGTGGGCATAGCTCAGGGCGTCTGTAAGCTGCGTGAAGATTCGGTCGATCTCGCTCATAGGCAGCGGGCGCCCGAATTCCATCTTGTCCTTGAGCGTGCCTGCCTCCAGATAGCGCATGACGAAATAGGCAGTCCCATCGCTTTCCCCGTAGTCGAAGACCGGCAGGATATGGGGATGCTCCAGCTTGGCGATAATGCGCGCCTCCTGCTGGAAGCGCGTTGCGAACTCCTTGCTCTCGGCAAGCTGGCTGGGGAGCACCTTGATCGCCACATAGCGGTCCACGGAGGCTTGATAGGCTTTGTAGACGGTTGCCATGCCGCCCTTGCCCACTTGACTGATGATGCGATACGATCCGAGCATCTGCCCGGATTGAAGATGATCCATGTGCGCTCCCGAAGGTGAACCGGATGTGTCGGGTAAATTCTACACGAGAATTGACTGTGAATGGAAGCTTTACCGGCCCTTGTGCGCCCCGGGGTAGAACAAGGTGCTCGCAACCACGTTATAAGGATTAAGATGACCACTGATTTTTCTTCTCTCAACCTGCGCCCGGAGCTCGTACAGGCGATTACGGAGTCTGGCTATGCCGAGCCAACGCCCATCCAGGCTGCCATTATCCCGATCATGCTCCGGGGAGCCGACGTGATCGGCCAGGCGCAGACCGGTACCGGCAAGACGGCTGCCTTTGCGCTCCCTATTCTCCATAACTTCACCTCACAGCGCCACGTGCAGGCGCTGGTCCTTGCGCCGACACGGGAGCTTGCGCTGCAGGTTGCAGACTCCATGGGGGTCTATGGCAAGCACATGGACGTGCGGATCCTGGCCGTGTATGGCGGGCAGCCCTATGGACCGCAAATCTCGCGCCTCAACCGCGGCGTGGACGTGGTGGTCGGTACGCCCGGACGCCTGCTTGACCTGATGGAGCGCAACGCCCTCAACATCAAGCATATCCGCACCCTGGTGCTGGATGAGGCGGACGAGATGCTCAATATGGGCTTCATGGAGGATGTGGAAAAGATCCTGTCGGATACACCTGCCGAGCGGCAAACGGCTTTGTTTTCCGCGACCATGCCGCCGCGTATCCGATCGTTGGCGAACCGTTTTATGCGCGACCCGGAGCACGTCAACATCAAGCGGGATACGCTGACTCTCGCCTCGACCGAGCAGCGCTACTACCTGGTGCATGAGGCCGACAAGACGAACGCGCTGACGCGTTTGTTCGAGGTCGAGCCGATCCGCAGCGCGCTGATCTTCGCCCGCACGCGCGCCGAAACGGCGACACTTGCGAATGAGTTAGTCATACGCGGCATCCCCGCCGAATCCATTCACGGCGATATGGACCAGCGCGCGCGCGAGGCGGTGCTGAGCCGCTTCCGCTCGAATCAGTTAAAGGTCCTGGTGGCGACGGATGTTGCCGCCCGTGGACTGGACATCGAGGACATTTCTCACGTATTCAATTATCACCTGCCCGACGACCCTGAAGTGTATGTCCATCGTGTCGGACGGACCGGGCGCGCCGGGAAGACAGGGACCGCCATCACGTTAGCCTCCCCGCGTGAAAGACGGAAACTGCGCGAAGTGGAAGCGCTCACCAAGCAGCCTATGCAAAAGATGGAGCTGCCTACAGTCAGCGACATCCACCGCCGGCGCGAAGCAGAAGTGGTGGAGAAGCTGAAGGTCTGGCTCGGGCGCGGGCGTTTCAAGCGCGAGCTGGAAATGGTGCAGGAACTGATCGACGCCGGGCACAACCCGTTGGACGTGGCGGCTGCCGCGTTGAAGCTCGCCCGCGCGGACGAGAAGCAGAGACCCATTGCAGAGATTGGGGAAGTAAGAGTGGAAAGTGGAAAGAGAGAAAGAGAACGCGACCGCACGCCCGCGGGTCGGCGGAGTACCAATGGGCGGGACAGCGCCGCACGGCGGCGCGGGGGCGATTCCCATGAAGAAGGGATGGTCCGTTTGAAGCTGAATAAAGGCAAAGCTCACGGGGTGCGCCCGAATGACGTTGTGGGCACCATCGCCTTTCATGCCAATATTCCGGGCTATACAATCGGGAAGATCCGCATCGAAGACAAGGTCACCTATGTGGATGTGCCCGAGGATATCCTTGAGCAGGTGCTCAAGCAAAACGGGAACTACCGCATCGGGAAAGAGAAGTTCGCGCTGACAATGGTCAAATAAAAATAGAATGTCAGAGCGCCCTCGAAATCTCGAGGGCATTTTTATTTAAGAGGGTCAAAATGAGAGTTTGTTAAGAGGGGGGATACGTCTATTGACAGTCTGTGCAAAATCTGTACAATATGTACATGTCCTGGACAAAATATGGACAAATAATCAACAATAAACGTAGGAGTGTAAAGAGATGAAAACCAGATTGATGTTCGTGTTCGTTTTGCTCGCCCTGGTCCTGGCCGCCTGTGCTTCCCCCAGCACCTCGACGCCTGCCCCAACTGCCATGCCGGAACCTACCGACATGCCTGAACCCACGGCTGCTCCCACCGAAGAGCCCGCTTCCCAGACTATTGTCGATATCGCTGCTTCCGACGGGCGATTTGAGACCCTGGTCACCGCCGTTCAGGCTGCGGACCTGGCGGAGACGCTGAATAGCGAAGGTCCTTTCACGGTCTTCGCCCCCACCGATGATGCCTTTGCGGCTCTCCCCGAGGGCACGCTGGACATGTTGTTGATGCCTGAGAACAAGCAACAGCTGACCGACATCCTTCTCTACCACGTGGTGCCCGGTAACGTCACGGCTGCGGATGTGACTAGCATGGATGGTCAGATGGCAGATACCGCCCTCGAGGGCCAGCAGATCGGCTTCAACGTGGATATGGGATCGGTCTACCTGAATGAGAACGTTCAGGTGATCATCACCGACATCGAAGCCTCGAATGGCGTGATCCATGTGATCGATGCAGTGCTCCTTCCGGAGTCAAATGAAGCCGCCACCGGGCAGATGGACATCGTCGATACGGCAAACGCCGACGGCCGCTTCACCACCCTCGTAGCCGCTGTGGAAGCCGCGGAGCTGGTCGATACCCTGAAGGGTGAAGGTCCTTTCACAGTCTTCGCCCCCACCGATGAAGCGTTTGCAGCTCTCCCCGCAGGCACGCTCGACACCCTGCTGATGCCTGAGAACAAGCAGCAGCTGACCGACATCCTTCTCTACCATGTCGTATCCGGGAAGGTGATGGCTGCCGACGTGGTGGGTCTCACCAGCGCCCCGACCGTCCTCGGTCCTGAGATCAGCATCACAGTGCAGGATGGCAAGGTCTTCCTCAACGAAAATGTCGAGATCATCATCACCGACATCGAGACCTCCAATGGTGTCATCCACGTGATCGACGCGGTGCTTCTTCCCCCGCAGTAACAGAATACTTCTTCTCCTCTCTGAGCCTACAGCCCGTGCTTGCACGGGCTGTATGGTTTTAAGACGGTTACTTCATGATCTTCACATTGATCATCCCGGTGTTCATCGCTCCGTAGAGTCGCACCCAGAGCAGCACATACGCCTCGGTGCCGCGTGCCGTGGAAAGGTCGCCCAGATCGAAAATATGGATCCCGCCCAAGCTCCTCAACAATTCCATGACAGGTGCTTTTGCATCGATCTGGTTCGAGCTGACGAAGACATGGTGATCGCCATTCGCCACCTCGAGCGGATGGGTCATGACCCGCGCCGTGATCGTATTGAGTGTTTTCACCACGCGGGTGTTGGGACAGGCGCGCTGGATTTGTTCTGCGAGCGAGTCTTTTCCGAAGACGGTCAACGAGGGAGGGAAGCCATTCGAGAAATCGAGTGGCTTGGAAACATCCACGAGGATCTTGTCGGCGAGATTCCCCTCGCCTGCCAGCGCCAGGGCATTGAGCGAGCCCGCGCCGTTGGTGGCATTGAATATCATCTCCCCGTGCCCGGCGGTTTCGGCGAAGGAGCCGATCAGCACGCGCTGATTAGAGGATTGCCAGCCCCGCAACTTGTCCGCGTCACGCGTGCCGATGACAACATTGTGACCGAGCTCCGCCAGCCGGGCGCTTAACCCCTGCGCCACCATACCTGAACCCAGGACTCCCATTCTCATAAGCAGTCTCCCTTCGCCAGGTCCATGGCAAGAGCTTCCCCATGGCTCGATGTCGCACCGGTTACGACGAGAGCTTTCTTCTATATGCGATCACTTTGCCCCTGTGAGAAAGCTCATTCTGAACAGCCGCTGCGATAGCGCGCTGCCAAACGGTTCAGCCTTTGATATCTTTGGAAATCAGCTGGCTCTCTTTCCAAATGCGATATTTTTTGAGATCACGTTCCACCAGCATCAGCACAGCGCCAATGACCGTGGCATCGTCCAGTGCCCCAACAAAGGGCAGCACATCCGGGAGGAGATCAAATGGGTTAAAGACATACAGCAGCGCAAATGCCACCGCTGCGATCGTTCCGTACAGCGCCTGGCGGTAACGACCTGCGCGCCAGTCCCTGATCAGTGCGGTCAATGCTTTGCCATCTTCTATAAAGCGCTTTAGCGGACCCCGGGAGCGGAACTGATCCTTAATTTCCTCGGATTTGTCGGCGACCTTATCAATATCCTGGGGGGTAACCTTTTCGGCACCCTCTCTTACATATTCCTGACCTGATTTTTCAAACATTCTGTCCTGCTCCTTTCGGAAGTGTTCTTATCTATTAAAACGGAAGAAAAGGTCCCGTACTACATGAATGGATTTGCGATGAGGAGGGGAAATGCACAGGCAAGCAAAATAACAAGCTTCGTCATTTTACACGAGAGCAGAAGAATCTTCGTGTAGGGATTTCCCTATCACACTGCTATGGAATAGCTGATCCAATTAATTTTCGAATGTGTTCCGTATGATCTCGTTCGTGCCAGATGGCGCGGCGCAGCACCTTACGCGGGCTCCACAGCTCCCCCTCCAGCCCTACCACCTTTGTCATCCCATTCAGTTTCGGAAGCAGTGACATGAAGTGATCCCGGACGAGTGCAAGGCGCTCGAACGGGTCGTCCGGGATTTCCGGCTCGCGTTCGGGGAACGGAAAGCCGATCCTTTCCTGATACCACCATTCGGCGCCGCCAATATGCTTGAGGATGCCACGGATGCTCCAGCGCTCGTTTGGATGGGTCCGGTTAAGCCATTCTGTGTCGATGCTCTCGACGAGGCTGAGCAAATCATGACGGCTCCAGGCGAGCATCTTGAGTGCCCGTTCGATCTCATGGGGATCCAGCGGCTTCCAGTCGTGGAGAAAGAAAGACTCGACCATGAAGGTATCGTTCCCCGGCTCTACGCGCTCGAAGCTAGAGTTCACAAAATAAGCCTCGAAGCTCTCTTCGACGACGACGTCTACCTCATCGTCTATCCACGACTCTCCGTGCCGGGCGATCCAGGCAACATAGTCCCGCGCAGCCTGTGGGAAATTACTTTGTGCTTCGTCCGCATCCTTTCCATACGCAAAACAGCCGGGATGGTTCAGCGCCCAGGCAATGCTACGATCATCATTGTTGTTTTCGATCCCAATCCGTAAGATCATCGGGTTTGCCTCCCTGCCGGATGACCGGTTCCATATTTCCAGAACAGATAGACACAAAATAGACCTGCCACAATATAGGCGGCAAAGTACAGGGCTCCGAACGGGTGGAGGCTGAAGTCAAAGAGCCGCAGGTAGGCGAACGCCGCGATGGTAATAATGACGATCAAACCAAACGCCAGAAACGCGTAATTTAAGAAGGGTGCGCGCTGTTTTTCAGTGAGTAAGGAAATCATGCCGATTGTCAGCGCCAGGTAAAAGGCGCCGAAGCTTCGCAGCGTGAATAATGACATCACTTCAGGGAAGATCTCCCCGTTCGTTGCCAGGTCGCCAATTTGCGCGGTCAAGCCCCAGATGCCCAGAAAACCGACAAATACGATGAAACCGATGATGAGAAAGCGCATCAACCCGGTCAACGGTTCGCCAGCCAGCCTGGAGGGCCGCAGACGCAGCCAATCGATGACACCCACGATCGCGGCGATGAC
>DATHTH010000296.1:0-3001 GCA_035463495.1 Anaerolineales bacterium
GTTTTACCGTTCTGTGACCAGCCGGAGCTGTGATTGATGTTGACGGCGGTGCCTTCGACCGTGATGGCAGCATCCACATCCTCGGGGATCACGAGACTGAGATCGCCAAATCCGGCTTCAATGGTGACGACCGCATCGCGCTGGAGCTCACCGCTAAAGTCAAGTGTATAGTTGCCAGCCCCGCCCGAGAACGTCAGCGTGGAGAAATTTGCGTTCGCCAGGCCCGTCAAGGTGACTTTCGAAGCGCCCGTCTCATACCGCAGTATCGACATCTTGGTCTGGTTCGGCTCCTTGAAGGAAAGCTCCACATCAGAGGCGCCATCCCGCACGGTCAGGCTTCTTAGTGCCAGACCGCCCAGCTCCATATTTCCTTCGTACGCGCCGGCCTGGATGGCAAGATCCAGCGGCGCATCGCCCAGATGTAAATCCCAGTCATTGATAAATTCGTCGAACGGCGGCAGTCCGTTCAAGTCGCCCTGCCTGAGCTCAATGCGATTTCCATCCTTCTCGATCTCGGGCTTGAGATCGTCCACGTTGTAGACGACCGTGCCATCGACAAGATTTTCCGCGCCGGGGGACAACCTCAACGTGCCCGCTCCGAACTCGAGGCTCAAGCGCGTTTCATCGGACTCTGGATCTGCTACTGAGATGGACTCCTCGATCTCCGGCCCGGCCTCGTGCCTCTCCGGGATGTTAATATTGAACCCGCACGCCAGGGAAGCAAGCGCCAGCACAAGGATTGCTGCAATCATCTTCGTATTCATAAGAAATCTCCTTCTGTGCTTTATACGAAGGAGATTTCGGAGGGTTGCAAACGAGCGCCTCATTGCGAGGAGCGTTCGGTGCGACGAAGCAATCTGCCGTTTAAGCAAGAGATTGCTTCGCGCCGTCGGGTCTCGCAATGACACTATTAAGCAACTTTGCGGCCCTGAGGTATTTCTCTTGGAACGTTTAATGCAGCTTCCAGCGCCTGTTGGATGGAGCGCACTTCCACGATCTCGATCCCCTTCGGATAAGGCTCACCCTTGCGTAACGCTTTTGGGACAATCGCCGTGCGGAACCCCAGCTTCTGGGCTTCCCGCAAACGCGCTTGCATTTGACTGGGCATACGAAGTTCGCCGGCGAGTCCGAGCTCGGCGATGAGGACCGAGTCGGCTTTGACCGGGATATCTCTCCAGGAGGAAGTAAGCGCTGCCGCAACCGCCAGGTCGGCAGCGGGCTCATCGATCTGCATGCCGCCGACAACGTTGACGAACACATCCTGCTCCGACAGCTTCAGCCCGACCCGGCGGGTGAGCACCGCTGCGATCAGCAGCAAACGGTTGAAATCGACGCCGTTCGCAGTGCGCCGCGCGTTGCCGAATTGTGTGGGGGAGGTCAGCCCCTGGATCTCGACGAGAAGCGGGCGCGTGCCCTCCATCGTCACAGCGATTGCAGAGCCTGCGGCGTTAATCATCCGCTCCGCCAGGAAGGCCTCAGAAGGATTCGTGACTTCCGCCAGCCCGCCCTCACGCATCTCAAAGACACCCACTTCCGAAGTCGCCCCGAAACGATTCTTCACTGAGCGCAGCAGGCGATACGCCTGGAAGCGATCACCTTCCAGGTACAGAACCGTATCTACGATATGCTCGAGCACGCGCGGACCCGCGATTGTCCCTTCTTTTGTCACGTGCCCGATCACGAAGACGGAGATGCCGCTGGTCTTGGCAAGCTCGCGCAGCTGCGAAGAACATTCGCGCACTTGCGAAACGGATCCTGCCGAGGAATCCATGTTGGAGAGATAGACAGTCTGGATCGAATCGACAATCAGCAAATCCGGTTTGACTTCGCTGATGTGATTTAAGATGATTTCGAGATTGGTTTCTGTGACAAGCAGCAGATTTTTGGGCAGCTCCTTTTGCCCGTTCAAACGAACAGCGCGCATCTTGATCTGCCGTTCGGATTCTTCTCCTGAGACATATAGGACGCGCTGCCTGGCTCCCATCTCCATGGCCATCTGCAGCATGAGCGTCGACTTGCCGATGCCCGGGTCGCCGCCGACCAGCACAATGGAGCCAGGCACAATCCCGCCGCCCAGCACCCGCGCAAACTCCCCGATGGGCAGGTTGATGCGGTCCTCTGCATCTGAGGAGATATCGCCAATCGAGCGCGGGCTGGAGCGACCTGTCAGACCACGCACCGACGAGGCTTTTGCCGCCGGCTCGTCGTGGATCACTTCCTCGACCATGCTGTTGAACGATCCGCATTGTGGACATTTGCCCATATAGGATGCGGCAACACGACCGCATTCCTGACAAACGTAACGTGTATGTGTCTTTGCCATTAGGACCTCATAGAACATGTAAGTGCACAGCGAGTCGGTTATTTGCCTGACGATTCAATGATTGCGCTGTGTCTTTGCCAGTATAACAGAAATTATGTTCTATTTTCATGCCGTCACTGCATAGATCTGGTGCAGCATTTCTAAAAATTCCCCCGAGGGTCTTTGTTTCAAGATTTCCTTGCGCGCTTCGCGATCCAGGGTTCGTAGTAACAGATACTGTACTGCATATTTACGGAAGAGTCGTTGTCCATCTTCCTCCCCATAAAACTTCATACTCTTGGCAAGATGCTCTTGCACGGTCTTCTGTAGCTGTTCTGGCGAGACCTGGTCGCGGTCCAGCCCGGCGAAGAGCCAGGGATTAGCGATCGCCGCACGTCCGATCATGACTGCGTCACAGGCGGTGTATTGTTTCATACGGTGAATATCCGCGACTGTTTTGACATCGCCGCTGCCAACCACGGGAATGCCCACCAGGGATTTGACCTCGGCGACCGCGTCCCAATCCGCCTCGCCGCTGTAGCGCTGTTCCTTGGTCCGCCCGTGGATGGCAATCAGGGAGCCGCCATTTTCCTCCACGATGCGGGCGATAAGCCTGTAATTCTTGTCCCGGTCCCAGCCCAGGCGGATCTTCCCGGTGACCGGAACTCGCAACGCTGCAGTCAACTTCCGGAAGGTTCG
>DATHTH010000297.1:0-2895 GCA_035463495.1 Anaerolineales bacterium
GTCCACCAGAAGCTGTCTGACCTGGCGCTAGAGGCCGCGACCATAGCCGGATATACCCAACCTATTCCTGCCGAGATTAATGGATTTCCAACTGATGTTCTTCAAGGAACGTATCGTCCACAGCAATGGCAATCGTGGCGAGGCTGGTGGCGCCCAACGACTCAACGCAATGAACGTGCAACCAGCACCGATCCGATGCGAGGTGGCATCTCCATCTCAGATGAGTTCCGTCTGGCATATGGAACACTCGGAGGTAAAGTCTACGATCGCCTCACAGGGGAAGAGATGATTCTTAGCAATTGGCACGTGCTAGCAGGCGATTGGCGGGCGCGGCGTGGACAGCTGATCTACCAACCTGGACGGCTGGATGGAGGTACCTTCGCGAATGCATTTGCCTGCCTGACAAGAGATGCCATGGGCGTCAATCTTGACGCCGCCGTCGCCACGTTGACTGGCCGTCGTCGATTACTCAATGAGCAGTTCGGGCTAGGACCAGTGACGAGTGCGGCAAATGCCCAGCTTGGTACTGAAGTTATGAAATCCGGGCGCAGCAGCTATATTACTTATGGACGGATCGTAGAAGTGAACAGCGTCGCCCGTATACGTTATGGCTACCTCGAACGGATTATTCGTGACGTGATGATCATCGATCCGTTGAATGGTGGAGAGGTCAGCCGACCCGGCGACTCGGGCTCCTGGTGGCTCAGCCGGGGGACAAAGCAAGCGGTTGGCTTGCACTTTGCAGGCAGCGATTTGCCCGAACGCGCTCTGGCTATCAATATGCCATCCGTCCTGGATGCGCTAAATGTCGAGATACGTGGCTGAACGATTGGAAACACACGGATCCAGACTGGCAACGGACGGACCAGCGCCAGATGAATGAAGCTCTGATCAGATTGATCAGAGCTTCATTCATGTGTCCTTCTAATCGAACGTATTGCGACAATCGGTCACTGAGCGAGGGGCGAGCATATCGATGTAAATCTTATATTTGCATTATCACCTTGATCGCCTTGGGCGCTCCCTTGTGACCGTCCGCGACTGCGATGGCTTGCTTGTACTCCTCATAGGGGAATCTATGGGTAATGAAGCCGTCTGTTGGATAGAGGCCGCGTTTCATAAACTCGAAGACCCACTCATAGGTGTGCTTGTCCTCACCGGCAAAATGCTCGATCCCGTGCCCAACAACACCGACCAGTTCAACCTGATGGTACCAGATGGGAACCAGATCCAGGTTGGTCATGGGCATAAGATGTGAGCCAACCAGCACGACCTTCCCCATTGCCTTGACCCAGCGCAAGCAATTATTGAGTGTCTCTGAATTGCCGACACAATCATAGATGATGTCGAATCCGCCGACTACAATGCCTTTATTCAACGGCGCAGAGAAAAACTTTCCACCCGATGCTTTGGCGATCCCGCGATAGCCGTCGCGTTGATGCAAAATGTTCTTCGCGCCCAGCCGCTCCGCCATCTGCGATTGAAAATCATAACGTGAGAGAACAGTGACTTCACAGTCGGGCTGGGCTGCCCTGACCGCTATCAGCACCGAGAGCCCGATCATCCCCGCGCCGATAACCAGAACTTTTGCCCCGTGCCTGGGTGGATGTCGCAGCACGGCATGAGTTCCAATCCCAATCGGCTCGACGAGCACCGCTTGATCTAATGTCAGTTCAGGGGGACATAACTGCACACTCGTCTCATGGGTAATGTACTCATCGCCGAACCCGCCTCCAACGCCGAGATATGGAAAATCGGATTTGTGCAGGCAGAAGTTGGTCTCCTTCTGCAAACACATCTCGCAGCGATGCTCGAGCTCGAGATTCAGGCAGTTCGCGCCGTAGAAGTGCTTGTCCATGATGACGCGGTCGCCGACACGGAAACGCATCACAGCCGGGCCGACTTCGGTCACAACGGAAACAGTCTCGTGTCCGAGGTAGAAGCGTTGGATGCCGGGCAATGCGGCCGGCGCGACCGATGGATTTGCTTTGACAAAGAGCAGAGATAGATCCGTCGCGCAAATCCCGCAGGCCAGATTCTTGACCCGAATCCAGCGCGGACCGGGCAGAGGCAAATCGTCAAGCGAACCGGCACGGGCGGCGGAAAGAGGCGTCCAGACAAAATCTTTCCAGAGTGGTGTGATGGCTTTTGTCAATAGAACTCGCGGAATGTGCTTGTCAACGTAGATGGTTCGCATTGAAATCCATGAATGGTGCTTCTCGAAAGTTGAAAGAATGCCCGGGTTTCGGGCATTCTTCATTTAGGAGGCAGAGTGGCTGGCGATGATGCAGCGCTGCCCGACGGATTCGAATCGAAAGGGTCCCTGAGGAATTTCGTTCGTGATCTCGATATCCTTATTATCCATGGCTTCCCAGATTGCCTGGAAGGCCTGTTTCCCTTCTAGCCATTTTTCGACAATCACCACGCCATGGCCGGGCAAAACGGTGAATACGATCTGACGAGGGTCATCCGGGTTTTGCAGCGCAGACGAGGCGGAGAACGCCTCTTGCACCGCCCGGTATTGAGCATCTGTCGAACAGGACACGGGATAGTAGAGATAGCTCTCGGGCAGCGCGACGTATTCCACGCGACCCGGGTCAAAGGATTTCACGCCGCGGTGTCCATGCAGCTTGGAGCGGATAACCGGGACGCGCGCGCCATCCGGGAGAGAGACTGTAGGCAGTTCTAGGTCCATGCCGATCATTTCCACGGCTTCTGAGGAGGGCGGGTGGTTCGGATGCCCCTCCACATGCCTAGTCAACGCGCCATCGCGCTCCGGTTTGATGCCGACGATCACAGCCAAGTCTTTGTCTGTGATATTTTCCTTGCGCACGGGCCGGGCGCTGCCGGTAATGGTTGTGAGCAAGCCATTGATCTGCGCGTTCCAGGTGGCGA
>DATHTH010000298.1:0-3828 GCA_035463495.1 Anaerolineales bacterium
ATTGGCTGCGCCAACTGCCACGAAGCCGGGACGATGCGTCTGATCGTCACCAATCCTGCCCTCGACGAGGCGCTCAAAGCCCAGGGCAAGGACTGGACGACCTTCACCCGCCAGGAGATGCGCACCGTCGTCTGCGCAAACTGCCATGTGGAGTATTACTTCAAGGGCGACGACAAGTATCTAACCTTCCCGTGGGCAAAGGGCACTACGGTTGCAGATATGATCGCTTATTATGAAGAAGCTGGCTTCAAAGACTGGGAGTATCCGGAGGCAGGTACACCCATGCTCAAAGCACAGCATCCTGAGTACGAGTTCTTCACCGCCGGCAGCACGCACTTCAATGCAGGCGTCTCCTGCGCGGACTGCCACATGCCGTACGTCAGCGAGGGCGCGGCGAAGTATTCGACGCACGATGTACACAGCCCGCTGCTCAACCCCGAAGCCGCCTGCGGCCAGTGCCATACAGACACCGAGTACGTCATCCGCCGCGTGAACCTGATCCAGGAGCAGGTCGCAGGGACGAAGCAAAACACCGAAGATGCGCTGGTCGATGCCATCAATGCCATCAAAGCCGCGGCAGCGGACCCCGAGGCAGATGCCAACCTGCTTGACCAGGCGCGAAACCTGCACCGCAAAGCACAGTTCATGTGGGACTTTATCTCCGCAGAGAACAGCACCGGTTTCCACAATCCCGAATATGCGCTGAACGTCCTGGCTGAATCTACGAACCTTGCCCGTCAGGCACAGATGCTTGCCGCGCAATCCGTGAACGATCTGTCCCTCCTCACAACAGGTACTTATTACGAGACCGTTGAAAGCGCCACTGCCCCATAAAACCAGCCAATAAAAGCAACAAAGACGCCGCCCAGATCTGCGGCGTCTTTTTGTTGGTGTTATAGTTAAGCTCTTACAAAAATCATAAGAAGGAAATTGGTAGTGAAACGAATTCTATTTGTATTGACCGTGACACTCTTGCTTGTCGCATGCAGCCCCGAGAGCGGAAGCGGAATCGACGTGCATGGAGCCTGGGCGCGTCCAGCCCGGCAGGGAGAGAATGGCGTCGTGTATTTCTTACTTGAGAACCATACCACCGAAACGCATGAACTGATCGCCGCCATTTCTGGCGCGGCGGAGGCGGTGGAAATCCATGAGAGCCGGATGACCGGCGATGTGATGCAGATGCAGAAGCTGGAGTCGGTTTCTCTGGGGCCGGGCGCGGAGGTCGCCTTCGAGCCCGGAGGGCTGCATGTTATGCTCATTGGGTTGAAACAGGAGCTCAAAAGGGGCGACCAGATCGAGCTGACCCTCCAATTCCGGAACTTTAAGGACTTTACGGTCCAGGTGCCCGTCCAGGAAGCCCCGGCGGATGCCGGCGAGCATTAAGGGATCTGTCTCTTTCCGGGGAACTTTTTCGCGGATCGCTTCGTCAAGTGCTGGAAAAGGAGACAGAATGAAAAAGCTAATTCTTATCGTTATGACCCTCGTTCTGGCTGGTTGCGCCGCCATGGGCAGTGCCATGGGAAATCAGTCCGAGATCGAGCAAAACCAGGAAAAATGGGAAAATGCCGATATTTCCCACTATCGTTTCAACCTGTTCATCAGTTGTTTCTGCATCTTCGTGGAAGATATGCCTCTGATTATCGAAGTGCAGGATGGTGAGGTGGTTTCCATGGAATTTGCGAGTGGAAAAGAAATCGATCCTTCCCTCCTGGAGCTGTTCGAAAAGTATGCGACCATTGACCGTGTCTTTGCAGAAGTGGAAGCGGGCCTGAACGGCGGTGCCGACAACGTAGTCGTGCAGTATGATCCGACCTACGGGTTCCCCACAGAGGTCACGCTTGATTTCGAGCAGCAAGCTGCAGATGATGAGCTGTACCTGACGCTCTCGAATTTCGAGGAACTTCCCTAACTAACCACTCACTGATCTAAACGAAACATGCAAAACAGCGGACGGCGTAGGCCGTCCGCTGTTTTTTTTCGAAGTTGTCTTTATTAATCGACTATATGTTGCCGAGATCGCCCAGCAGCACCTGATCTGCCCCGCGGTCGATCTCCCATGGATACATAATGAAGGCGTCGGTAATTGCGGCGAAGTACTCCGGTCGTGTGCGCCCGAACAGGTTACGGTACGGGTTGAAGTGCATGACGCATGTTTCGGGGAAGCCACCGGCCGCGGAAACACGGTTCTTGACCGCCGTAATTGTACGACCGGATCCCCAGACATCATCTACGATCAAGGTGGGCCTGCCGCGCAGCTTATCGTCGGCAGGAAATTGAATAAATTGCGGCCAGGCGATCAGCTTGGCTTGCTCGCTGGCTGATTGGGCGGGGAAATCCACTGCCGCGGTCAGGATGTGGGTGATATCCATGGCTTCGGCGAGCATCCCACCGGGAATCACGCCTCCACGCGTGATGATGACCATGGCAGTGAACTCACGGCGGAACTGCGGAATGAGATGATCGATGAGACGATCGACTTCCTCCCAGGTGATCATCTCGCGGCGGGGCTGACGTGGTTTTTCTGGTTGCATGCAGGCTCTTCCCTATAAGAGAGATACAGTCTCCTGTGTGGTATCCCGGAATAGACTGATTATAGCAAACTTATCGGATCCACTTCAACCCGCCATTCCACGAGCGTTCTTGTGATCGAATTCTCTCTTAGGACTGGCAGTGGATCAGACCCGCGTAAAACAATCTGCCAGCGGTAATAACCGCCGATCCTGGAAAAAAATGAGGGGACTGGACCGATCAGGGTGGTCCCTTTCCAGGGACCGCTGATCAATAGCTGTCCCAGCCGCGTGGCGAGCTTCTGTGCTTCTGCGCGAGCTGTGTTCGCGTCCCGGTGGCGATACTCCAATCGCACCAGGCGCGAGAATGGCGGATATCCCAACCGGCGCCGCTGCTCTAGCTCGAACTGGTAAAAGCCGTTAGAGTCATGCAACGCCGCGGACTCGATCACCGGGTTTGCCGGATCGAATGTCTGCAGGATCACTCTACCGCCGCGCTCGCTGCGACCTGCGCGTCCCGCCACCTGTGTGAGCACCTGAAAGACGCGTTCTCCGGCAAATGGATCCGGCAGGTAAAGCCCTACATCTGCCAGCACGATGCCCACCAGAGTCACCAGGGGTAGATCGAGTCCCTTCGCCAGCATCTGTGTGCCGACCAGCACATCGGCTCGATGGGCGGCGAAGTGGTTCAGGATCATCTCGTGCGAATGTTTCTCACGCGTCGTCTCCCAGTCCCAGCGCAGTGTGCGCGTCTTTGGGAAGAGCGTCTTGAGCTCGGCTTCCACTCTCTCACTACCCAGACCATATTCCCGGATATGCCTGCCGCCACAATTGGGACAAACATGGGGCTTGCTGCGCTCATAACCGCAGTAGTGGCAAAGCAACCGCTCCTTTTCTTCGACATGCAAAGTGAGAGGAGTATCGCAGTTTGGACAGCGCAGCACATGTCCACAGTCCCGGCAGAAGATATACGTTGCAGTGCCGCGCCGGTTGAGGAAGAGGATCGCCTGCTCGCCACGCTCCAGCGTGGATTGCAGCTCCTGGAGCAGGAAGCGGCTGAAGATTCCCCGCTGACCCGCTTTCAGCTCGGTCCGCATGTCCACCACCTCGACGGGGGGTAGTCCGACCTCGAAGATGCGCCGCGGTAATTCCAGGCGTTTCAGCGCCTGAGTATCTGCCTGGTATCGCTGTATAACGGTTGGTGTGGCGCTCCCCAAAACACAAACTGCGCCCGCAAACTGCGCATACATTTGCGCAGCCGTCACCGCGTGATAAAAGGGTGGTTCCGCCTGATAGTAGGAGGAGTCGTGGCATTCGTCGG
>DATHTH010000299.1:0-25395 GCA_035463495.1 Anaerolineales bacterium
ACCAGGACGTAATCGCCGATCTGCGCCTCGCGCTCCACGTTTTCCGTAGTAGCGTACATCTGGCGGAGATCTTCCACGGCGGCATTGACCGCCGCTTCATCGGGAGCCGTCCACTCGTAGGGCAGCCGGATCGAGTGGTAATCGCCCAGGTTCACCTCCGGCGCCAGAGGCACGCGGAAGGTCAGACGGGGCGGCTCGAGCGAGTCGATCGATTCGAGGGATCCGGCTGCGCCGGGTTCTACGTCAGCTTCCTTGAGGATATTCGAGTATTCGCCATCCACGAAGAGATCCATCGCCTGCTCGAGGATCGGCTGCTCCCCATAGCTGCGCACGACCATCTCGTAAGGCGCTTTGCCGGGGCGAAAGCCGGCGATCTTGCCGCGCTGCGAGATCTTCCGGGCTGCGCGGCGCTTGTATTCATCCATCTTCTCGGGCTCAACTTCGACCACGAGCCTGGCTTCGTGGTTCTCTTCAACGGTTTTTTCGATTTTCAAGTCAGCTCTCCTGCATAGGATATGAGTAGGATGGGGACGGAGGGAATCGAACCCTCACGCCTTTCGGCACATGATCCTAAGTCATGCTCGTCTGCCAGTTCCGACACGTCCCCAAAAAACGCTGCAGAGCAGTATCTGCCCACTCAGCAAAGGCTGAGTCAAGTGCGTTAATTTCGGTGCTCATTATACCCGCCCGGGGCAAATTCGCAACGGATAGAGCATTGCTCCGCAAACGGTGTGCGATTACAGGATGAAACCCCTATCCAGCCAGGGGGCAATTCCTTATTGTTAAACCAGCCTTTCCCCGGTAAGCTCTAGGTCATCTCGATGATTGGTAAGGATGGCGTAAACTGATGAATTCAAACCAAACCCCACAGCCCACGGAGAGGGTTGGTATAGGGAAACGTATCTCCGATGTATGGAACTCCAGGAATCGAATTGTTGCTGTCGTCTTCCTGACAGCAAGCGGACTGGTTCTCAACTGTTGCTGCGTAATCATTCCGCTCTGGGATAGCTCAGGAGGCCCGTAGGGGTAAGGCGGCACGTTCCTGAATCAACCATGATAAAAGTCTCCCCATTTTGCGGGAGACTTTTATCTTAAGCGGATCGAACAGTGTTTCAGGCTATAATTTCGATCTCATACAGGGTAACGTTTCTGTATAGCATCTCCCTAGGAGGAAGGCGTGGCGCCAGACATGGAAAAGAGACCTCGCTCCCTGGCAGTTCAGCGCGCGCAAGCGGAAGAAAGACGCCAGCGCTTGGAAGAACAGAAACACCACCTGGAATCCAGGAGACATGACTTAGAAAAAACCAAGATCGTCGTCGATGTCCTCAAGCACTTCACGGCGGTCGTGACCGCCATGCTCTTTATCGTCGCATTCTTTGGAGATCAATTCATCCCTGCCATGCAGGAAACGATCACTCCGTTCTGGGGCCTGACGGCATGGGAGATCGGAATCGTGGCGCTTGCCGGCTCGCTCGTCTTTTCCCTTCAAGCCTTGCTGGATTTTGCCCTCGATCCCGAGCATCAAAGCACAAACCGCACAGCGAAACGATGGTTATCCGTAACAATGTGGTTGTTATTGATAGCGATCATACTGATCATTGCTGCCCTCGTGATCGCCCAGTGATCCTTTGGTTCCTTTCGAATCACAAGCTTTCGATTGGCAAGTATAATCCCGCACTTGATACCGAAATTGGAGTAGCAAATTGGGCCGACTGATTAACCCCGAATCCGCGGGGAAAGAACGGACACAACTATCCAAAGCAATTGTGCTGGCAGTGCGTGAGCTGGCAAAACAAACCGATGTGACGGACGAAGTTAGGGACCTGGCTGCCTTTATGGTCCTGGCGCTGAAGAATATATCGGAGGGAATTGACGTCTCGGTGGCTGCCTGGGAGAAGCGCGGCTACTGGGTCAAAGCCGACCGCTTCCGCATGGAGTGGCTTTGGACCGGCTCATTTGCCGGGAAGCTTGAGACCGCCATCCACGCCGATGACTGGGGATCCGTGGCAATGCTCTCGGCACAGATTGCGCAGAAATTCAGCAAGATCGTCGTCTCAGAGAACCACCGCCTGGGGAAGCCCTGGGTGGGAGCATACGGAAAGCTGAACGGCAATCCTTCCTAACGCCAGCGGCGGAATGTCTATTGAATCTCTAACTTTCCTCCTGCGTTTTTTTAACAAAATCTTTTTATATATAGGGCTGTAAAAAACCACAACTTTTGAAGGAGGTATCTGCTATGTCTAACCTTTCTCGTTGGGAACCTACTTCTGAGTTCATGACCCTGCGTGATGCGATGGACCGGTTGTTCGACGATGCACTCACGCGCCCGTTCTCGCGCATCCGGAATGGCGGGTCAACCTGGTCGGCTTTTCCGATCGACATGTACCAGACCAACGACGATGTCGTGGTACAGGCGGTTGTGCCCGGCTTCCGACCTGATGAGGTCCACATTCAGGTCACAGGCGATGTGTTGACGATCCGGGGACAATTGAAACAGGAAGAGGAGAAGAAAGAACGCTCCTGGCACCTCCGTGAGCATCGCCTTGGCTCGTTCGAACGCTCGGTTGCGCTGCCGGTCCCGGTCGTCCCGGATCGAGCAAACGCCGAGTTTGAGAACGGCATTCTGACCATCACGCTGCCCAAGGCAGAAGAGGTCAAACCTAAAGCAATCACAATTAAAGCTAAATAACCATAATAAAGGGCGAGGCCCCGTGGAGCCTCGCCCTACAGTTTAAAGCCTAGCAGCCGTTACTCTGCATTCGGGCGTGAGGAGGGTACATTCCCGGAGCGCAGGTCATGAGACTCGGGCGGCGGCCCGGTATCCACTTTGCTTTCTGAAAGCTTCTTCTCGAGGAGATCTGCAATACTTTCCATCGAGCCCTGGCGAAGATCCCGGTATCCTGAGGACTCCGTCATGCCGGGCACATCCGCATCCTCCAGCTGAAGGGGGAGAATGTATTCATCCGCGCCTCGCAAGGCATGTTCCTGTACCGCTGTTCTCTCGGCATCGGTCCACCGCTGGAGGGGATAATGCCGGGAAACCAGCAGCAGGCAATAGCGCGCCTTCGTCCGGACTAGCTCCGCAAGGTGATGAAGGAAATCACCGCCAGCCAGCTCAGCGGCCTGCGCCTCGCTAGGGAGAACATCTATGTCTCTAGACTCCAAAAGGCTGCCAAGCTCCTCTGCGCGGGCCCGGTCTTCTCGTGCAAATGAAATCGCAACATCGTATTCAAAGCTATCGTTCGCCATCAGGGCATTCCTGACATCCGTGGTGAATTATCGAACACTACTACGACTCTACCAGCCGGGTGAGATGAAGCTCCGTGTTGTTGAGCAGCTCGATCATCATCTCACGGATGTGGCGGTTGAGATAATGAGTCTCGAGGGTGGATAGCGGCAGAAAGCGTGCCCCCGCAACCACATGGATGCAGTTCGTGGAGCCGCACAGACAGATGAAAGGCGCGTCCATCTCCCATTCCGTGGAGGGGTAGAAAAATGAGAGCTCTTCACCGACTTCGATGTCGCGGCGGGCGACCATCTTCAAGTTTTCCGTGTCGAGGATGACATTCGGATCGCACGAGTGGTTCAGCGCGGAGAGCTTGCCCACTTCGGTGTGGCGGTCGCGCCCGATCTGCACGGTGTAGCGGTTGGCGGTGTCGACGACTTTTTCAGTGGGGATCTCGCAAATAACTTCCCCTTTTTTGTATGCCTGTTTGGTGATCAAACTTCTAAATTTGTTCTCGGTCTTGATTACCAGCGTTTCCATAGAAACCATTCGGATTCCTTTCTATCACGCTAAGATGCAGCATTCCTCACAGATCATTCTGCGCCAATGTTGGCTATGCAATTGCGGACAATATACAATATTCTGGAAGCAAAATCAATGAGTGAAATCATGTAGATGAATATTTTAAGATAAAGGGCAGGATCTCATGACCTACGAGCCGGTGAGGCTACTTTGCCCGGGCCACGCGGGGTAAGCTTGCTACCAAAGAGGAGATTGCCTCGTCAGGACGCTTTGCGTACCCTCCTCGCAATGACATACAAATGTGCCAGCAAGATTCTCAGCCGCAAGCGCTTCCAGGTCATCCATGCGCTGCCTATTTCGTTTTTCTGGATAGTTCTGTCCCGGAAGAGTGCATCCTGGTAGCAATCGGTCAAGAAATTAATGTCCTGCTCTACCCCTGCAAAAGCAGGCTTCAAACGGGAACGATGCTCGATCGCTCGTATCTCATCGAGAAGCTTTTGTCTATATTCGTATGCCGTCTCTGCTCGGGTATGCTCACCTGCCAGTGACCGGCCAAGCCGATACAACCGGCGATACATCTTTTCGATGGCCGCGGCAGGCGGCAAACGTAGATAGAGCCAGCGCTCGATCAGTCCAAAATAAAGGATGGCCGCGAAAAGAATGAGAGCAATGGGCGAGGACCAGTACAGCAGAGTCTCGAGCCGGAAGCGATAGAGCAAGCGCTCCGCGGATTCATCCGGCAACGGCGCGGTCACTTCGCTTCTTTGGGCAAGCTCTCGCTCGGGTTGGGAGGCAGTCGGCTCGAACTCGACCCAGCCGATCTCGGGGAAGTAAATTTCCACCCAGGAATGAGCATGCAGCTCTCGCACAACATACTGAGCATTGGCGGCGTCGTATGAGCCCGAGGCATATCCGGACACAAAGCGGGCAGGCAATCCGCTCGCACGCGCCAGCACCACCATCGCGGTCGCATAGTAATCGCAATAGCCTTTTTGCAGCTGGAATAAGAAGTAATCGGCGACATCCTGGTCCTCGGGCGGAGCGGGGACGTCGAGGTCGTAGGGATACGTCCTCAGGTAGGCTTCGAGCGCCTTGGCTTTGTCATAGGCATTGCTATGCTCCTGCGTTAGCTCGCGTGCCAGCTCGCCCACGCGTTCGGGCACGGAGCGGGGCAGGTTCAGATATCGTCCACGGATCGCTTCGGGATACTCGGTAGAGGCCGCGCGCAGCTCCTCAGCGCTCACGAACGGGATATACGACTGCGCCCGATACGAGGTCGCCGTACTGACCGCGGCAAACATGTCCGCCTCCAGCAATGTCGCCTGGTCGGCAAACAGGGTCGTTTGTGGCCGTACCCGCCAGTTTGCCCGGAAGGGTACATCTGCACTGAAGAGGATCCCGCTCCAGAACAGCTTCCCTTCGGGCGCGACCATGTCGACATCGAGATGAAGCGATTTATAGCCGTCGAGCAAGCCCGGGATGAGCGGTGTATCCGGCTGGACGTTTTGCGGGAACGAAGCGCTCGTCACCCAGCCCGCGCCCATGTATGTATCATAGATAGTGCTGCGCCAGTAATAACGCGGCGCCTCCTCAGCCAGAGCCGGGTTACTGATCGGAGGCAGCTCGCCGGTGCGGACCGTCATGACCACCTCTTCAGACTGTGCAAACCCGCCGCTCAGCAAGTGGTCGCGCGGCAGGGAGGGTTTTGGACCCGACGCCGGCTGCACCGCGACCTGTTGTTGCTTCACCCCGAGCATCTCTGCCACCTCGTTCTGGTTCCGCTCACGGAAATAATCCCGGATCTGGCGCCATGAAATGGATGGCGTAATAAAGGCAAGCAGCCCGATTCCAAGCGTCAGGAGGAAGACCGTCTGGCTGAGGTCATAGACAATGCTGTCGGAATAGTCCACCTTTTTACGCTCCCATTGCGCCGTGTGGTTTCTGTAATTCCAGATCCCCATCAACATCAACATGATAAGAACCATTCCCCAGAGCATATCCACGCGGCGCTCGCTGTAGGAAGTGATGACCGCCAGGAACACGATGGACGGCAACAGGACTGCAATCGCATGCCGCCGCGCTGCGTGCCAGCCCATCCATGCTGCGAGCAGCCACACGATCAGTAGCCAAACCATGTTCCGGACCAACGCATCGTTGACGACGACATTTCCGTCGATGCTCCGCAGCCAGACCAGCACCCGTCCGCTCAAGGCCGCAGACGTTTCGCTCACAGCACGCCATGCATCTGCAAGTCCGGTGGTATCGATCGGAATATTGGTGCGGATCGCCGGAATCAGCTGAGGTAGAAGCTGCCAGAGCTCATGACCCACACCCAAAAAAGGTACGCTTAGCCGGGCGCCCAGGATCCACACCCCGATGGCGCCGAGTAAGGTCATTACCGCTGATGCGACGACCCCGTTCGCCTGGCGTTTGCTCATGCTGAAGGCAATCAGCATTGAGATCAAGCAGACCGGGAAAAAATACCGGGTATCCGGGTTTCGCAGCGAGGCTGAAATGCCTGAGGTCAGCAGCTGCAGCGCCAGCAGGACTAGTAGCAATCCCATGACTTCCGCAGACAATGCCTTGCGCAGGATACGAACGATCATTGCAGGCCTCGCCATTCATCCTGCGCAGTGCGGACTGCCACGGCTTTCCCGGTGCCTGAAATACGCCATTCCCACTCGCCTTCACGTCCGGGCCGCGCCTGGGGCCGGTCCAGAAATTCACGCGGAATCATATGACAGGGGATGCCCATGGACTGAAAAAGCGCAGACATCGCTCCCGTGGGTGTCTCCCCGCCGAACGATACCGGATCGAGAAGAAACAGAGTTGGCGTGACCCCGCGCCACATCAGCGGCAGAAGCGACTCCGTCCAGCCCTCATCGGGATTAGCAGTGATGATGATCAGGCTGCAGTGCCTGCTCAGCGACGGTCCAAGACGTTGAAGATAATCCTTGAGCCCCAGGTCCGAGGGAGATGCCAAAGCCAGGGCTTTGAGCAGCGAGCGCAGCTGGTACTCATTCCGGCGCGGCGGAATCCACTCAGCGTTCGCGCCGTTGATGGAAAGACCCACAGGGTGGTCGGCCTTGAGGCCCTGCGCCGCCAGCGAGGCAGCCAGGATGACCGCGTGTTCCTCGGTCGAATCCCAGCCGTGACCGAGCTGTGATGCCTTGTCCAGATCCACGACGATCCACCAGTCGCCGGCTGGCGCACCCTCGAACTGGCGTACAAGGAATTTGCTGATTCCGTTGTCTCCATGCTGAGGGAGCGAGTGTCGCGCCGTCGCCTTCCAGTGGATGAGCCGCACAGGGTCATGAGGCTGCATTTCGCGGAGATGGGAGGTGTTGATCGTCTCCTGTAAGGCGTGCCGTTGTGGCTTGCCTTCCCCGGACCAGCCGCTCGCGGAAATTTCAAATTCCGGCAAGGCGACCACCGGCGGCATGACGGCCAGCGTAGCAGAGGTCGGGTCTTCCATCAGCACGGTATAGATCCCCAGCGGATCGCCGGTCTCAATGCTGACACCCCCTAACGTGTACACACCGCGGCGGGTGCACTGCGTGGTCAGCTTCCACTGCGAGGTGCTCGCGCCGTCCACGCCGGTCGCCACGGACCCATGATGATCCGGTAACGTAGAATGATCCTGTAATGTCACCCAGGTAGCCGGCAGCAGAAATTCGTTTGTGAGTGTAAATCGCTCCTCGAGCCGGTCGCCGACCTGCGCCCAGCCGAAGCGCATCTCCCGCTCGAAGCGCAGCGACCGCGCCAGTCCATGCGCCCACCAGCGGCAGACCAGCCAGGCGCCGCCAATGCCGACCAGCAGAATCACCCAGGCGCGCGACGGGTCAAGGATCTGCATGACCAGGGCAAGCAGACCGATGAAAGGCAAAATCTTCGCGTTCAGGCGAACCGTCGGTTTCATAGCCGGATTATAGATTATATGCTCGAAGGCACCTCCTCCGAAAGGCTAGGTGCGGACCGCCCGTACTCCCGATGTATCCGAAATCCATGTGCGATACACTGAAATCACTCCCTCGCGCTCGGCGCGAAGAATGATATGATGAAAAGGAGATAACCATGGCAAACGCTCTGACCGATTTTTCGAATGGATTGACCGCGGCTGTCGAAAAGGCTGGCGCCAGCACCGTTCTCGTGGATGCGCGCAAGCGCTACCCAGCCAGCGGGATCGCATATACAGAGGACCTCGTTTTGACCGCCGACCATGTTGTTACCCGCGAGGAAGATATCAAAGTCCTGCTGCCAGAGGGCCGGTCCCTGGCTGCCACGGTGGCAGGGCGTGATCCGGGTTCCGACCTGGCAGTGCTGCGACTGTCTGAAAAAGCCCTACCTCCTGCACAGACCTCCGAAGATGTGAAAGTAGGCCAACTGGTCATGGCACTCGGACGACCGGGCAGCGAAGGGACGCAGGCTTCATGGGGTATCGTGACGTCGATCAACGGCCCCACACGCACATTTCGCGGCGGCATGCTCGACGAATTCATTCGGACGGAAACCACGCCGTATCCTGGCTTCTCCGGTGGGCCGCTCATCAACACCGAAGGGGAAGTGCTGGGATTGAACACCTCCGGTTTGACGCGCGGCTCCTCGCTCACCATCCCTGTTCGGGTCGCGTGGCGCGTTGCAGAGGCATTATCGAAGCACGGATCCGTCAAACGCGGCTACCTGGGCGTGCGGACCCAGCCTGTAGAAATCTCAGAGACTGCCCGCCAGTCCCTCCAGCGCGAGCAGGAACATGGATTGCTTGTGTTGTGGCTGGAGGAGGGCGGCCCCGCACAAACCGGTGGGCTGCTCGTCGGCGACATTCTGGTGGCCATTGACGGTCAGCCGGTTGGCGATCCCGACGATCTCTTTGCGGCGCTGGGCGGTGACATGGTTGGAAAGTCGATTGCGGTGGACATCCTGCGCGGCGGTCGGCCCGAGAGTCTACAGGTGACGGTAGGGGAGAGGAAGTAGGAAGTGGTCCGGGTCCTGTTGAACGTCTCGTCGCCGGCGCTGCGGGCAGGGCTGCGGGCTTTGCTTTCTGCGGACAGCACGGTAAAGGTGGTAAGCGATTCGCTGGATGATGACGATCTACACTTAGAAGCCGACGTGGTGATCGCGTCGGCTTCGCACGTCTCGTTTTCCGTGAATGGGATGGAGCCTGGCTCCGATGTCGCAACCCTGCTCCTGAGCGATGACCCGGTCAACGTGCGCGAGCTGAGACGGTCCTTCCGGGTCTGGGGTGTGCTGCCAACTGACGCGTCTGCCGAAGAATTGACCGCCGCCGTCCACGCGCTGTCCCAGGGCTTGATTGTCGGTCCGCCTACCTTGCTGTTCGAGTCTGAAAACGAACAGGTTTCCCACGGCCCGCTGACCGAGCGGGAATCCGAAGTGCTAGGCTTATTGGCAAAGGGGCTGGCAAACAAACAAATCGCCGTGGCGCTGGGCATCAGCGAGCATACCGTCAAATTCCACGTTTCGTCTATTTATACAAAATTGAATGTGACCAACCGTACCGAGGCCGTCCGGGCAGGCTTGCGCGGCGGGTGGATCGCGTTGTAGCCGTCTGCAATCCGTCTGCTAAAACAGCTGGAGCTGGGTATCAGCCCGGCGACCATCCAGCAAGACAAACGGGGCAACGCGCTTCGTGACAATCCCAAGTTTGCGTAAAGCAGCTAAATCGCGCACCCTCCCGATACGCCTGGCTCGGAGAATTGCATCCGCGGCTTTTGGACCAATGCCGGGGATCCGTAACAGCTCCCGGCGGTCCGCTTTATTGATCTCTACAGGTCGCCCCTGTAGATTTTGTTTCGCCCAGGCGAGTTTCGGGTCGGCATCCAGAGGCAGGTTTCCGTCCTGCACAAAAGGCATCTCTTCCAGGTCAAAGCCATAATCTCTCAGGAGAAAAGACGCCTGATACAAACGGTGCTCGCGCAGCGGATCGACGGCGGCTTTATTTTCCATGGGCGTGTCGCGGATCGGGTGGAACGCGGAAAAGTATGCCCGCGTCAATCGGACGTTCTTCATCAGCCAATCAGTTGTCGTTAATAATTCCAGATCGGTTTCATCCGAGCCCCCGGCAACGAACTGAGTGACCGTCGAGGGCCAGCGGCCGTTCCAGCCCGTGTGAGCAGGCTGAGACCGGCGGATCTCCTCCACCCATTTCAGCGGTTGGAAGAGCTCCTCGAAGAAGTTCTTGTTGGGAGCTAATTTCGTCAGGCGGTCCCGGTTTGGCGCCTCCAGGTTGATTGACACGCGGTCCGCTAACTGCATCAGGCGCTCGACCTGTCCTTTTGAGGCGCCGGGCATGATCTTGAGATGCAGATAGCCTTTGAACCCAAGTCGCCTGCGCAGGATCTCAGCCGTATCCAAAATCTTGTTCTGGGTGTTCTCGCCGCCCGCGGCAATCCCGGAGCTGAGAAATATGCCCTCCGCCACGTTTGCCTGGTGGAGCTTCATGAACAGCTCGGCAAACTCCTGCGGCTTGAAGGTGGCGCGCCGGAAATCGCGCCCCGCGCGGAAGGGACAATAGTAACAGTCCCGCTCACAGGCAGACGAAAGCAGGGTTTTCAGAAGCTTGACTTGTTTTCCGTTGGGGAGCTGCGCAGGATGGACGAACACTGCCCTTTTTTCTTTTGGAGTAAAGCAGGCAGGCTTGGAAGCTTCTCCCGGGGATTCTTCGGCGTGCTCAAGCTCCATCTGCTCCGAAAGCGAGTGCAGAGTTTCGAGCTGGTCCATGCCCTCATTATAGAACAAATATTCTGGCTGTCAAGCAACAGGCTGCTACAGAGCTCGCGGTGCTCTTTGAGGTGCTTATCCAATACAGCCTGGAGGGAAGCAAACGCTTCCCTCCAGGTTTCATACTCTTAAATCTCAATGTGCGGTACTGAAGCAGTCAGGTGCCGATGGCATAGATCCTGCTTCCACCGGGACATGCAGGCTTATCGTTCGAAATAACCGTCCGAAAGCGTTTTGAGGAAAAGCACGATGTTATGGACCTGCGGCCGCGGGAACATGCCTAATTCTGCACGGTTCTGATCCACTTCCGGGGGTGGGAACATGGTTGCCATGCCCTCGCAGCCCATGCCGCCTCCACCCATGCAGCCGCCGTTATCCATCATGGCGCGCCAGTGATAGAAGAAGACAATGTCGTCCAGTGAGTTGAAGTAGCCGTTGTGGCCATAGGCTTTGACCACATCTTCCGAGGGTCGCAGGTCTACATTGCGAAGGGTCGGCACTTTGAATTTGCCCAGCTCCGGCTCGTACACATCCGGACCATAGCCAGCGTTCCTCAAATAACCGCCGAGACCGTAATCAATCCAGTTCTCGCCGTCCGGATTCCAGGCAGCCGGCATCGAGTAGAAGGGATTATCCGGGTTCTTTGGAATGCCGATGTTGTCGTAGCCAAAATCCGTGAAGAGTGGGTAGCCGTTAGCGCCCGGCTGGAGCGAATGGCAGGAGGCGCAATCAGCCCGGTTGGGGTCGTTGAAGACAGCCAGACCCTGCAGCTCTGCATCGCTCAGGCCCAGGCTGCGATAGCTTGCCCACCCATTCATACCGCCTCCGGGACAACCCATGGCGCCACCCATGCCTCCACCGCCCATACCGCACTTGATCCTGGTGACATCCTTGTTGGCGGCTTCAGCGTTAGCCCAGAACAGATCGAACTTCGAGCTGAAAGGATTGACCTCCTGGCTGCGTTCGTAGGCTGCTACCGACCGACCGATTCGCTCGTACACGCCATCCACATCCCTCGCGCAATTGAGCGACCCGGCGCCCCAGGCCTGCTCAAAGAGGCCGGCGTAGTCCGACTGTCTGATTCTGACACACAGGACCTGCTTGTTGGCGATAGCCTGCTCGAGCGGATTCAAGAAGGGTCCCTGTCCTTGCTCGGCCAGCGGATCAGCAAGAATGGCGCCCGTCGCGCGCCCGTCCCAGAACATGCCACCGAACCAGCCTCCGTCCACTTCATCGAAATGGAAATCCGGGCTGTCGCCGGCATAGGCTGAGGTGGGAGGCTTGCGGTTCCCGAAATGATGAGGCAGCGCGCCCTCGTAGACTGCTCCACTGCTGTTCACCAGCGAATCCGGCCCGGTAAAACCAACCTCAGGGGCATGGCAGCTGGCGCAGGACTGCACGCCGTTTGCAGAGAGGTCTGCATCATAGAAGATCGCCTTGCCAAGCGCGATCATTGCCGGCGACTCAGAGTCCTCTGCGAGCACCGAGGACTGTTGCCACACCAGCGAGAAGCCCAGGATCAACGCCAGTGTGATCAAGAAATAGATAGGCTTTCCCATTCGATTCTCCTTTTCTGAATATCAGGGACTGTAGATCGCCTGAGTGTAGAAAGATACCTGTACTGTTCAGCGCTCACAATGTAATTTTTATGTTACGCCAAATTCTGATTTTTTTGCTCTGGAGAACGTCATCCGTTCTCCAGAGCAATCTCATAACATCTACGATCTAGCGGTCTGACCGACCCGGTTTCAATACCGGATCAAGAAAGTGGCGTAAGTTCTCGTCCATATGGGGAGGGATGCTTATGCATCGCTCCCTACGAGCGATATGGCTGCTTTACCGGTTGGCGGTTCTGACATTCAAGATGGCTGACCACGGGAAGGGTCCAAGACCATCGTTGAAGAGGTTGTAGGCCAGGATCCGGTAGTAGTACCTGGTGTTGCGCCTCAGCCCGGTATCCTCGAGGGAAGTTACGTCGGGGCCCAAGTCGAACTGCACCAGGTTCGATGTAAAGCTGCTGTTGGTTGCTCTCTGGAGCGTGAAGCCAGCTTCGTTGTTGGAGTTATCCTGCCAGGTGAGCGTCAGGGTCGTGGCAGTAATGTTGCTGGCAGCCAGATTTGAAGGCGCAGCCGGCGGTGTTGCATCCGCAGGGACGAGCACCGGTCCCGAAACCGCAAAGGCTGAGGTCCCATGATCGTTGAAAGCTGCCACCTGGTAGGTGTAGGTGACACCACCGGTTACCGCCAGGTCATCGTACGTCGTGACGCCAGCGCCCACCGTTGCAAGGTCGGTGAACATGACGCCATCGGTCGAGCGCTGGATTGCGAAGCCAGTCTCGTCGGTGGAGTTGCTAGTCCACTGCAGGTGGACAAGAGGTGTGTCCTCGAAGTTGGCTTCGAGTTCTTCGGGAGCGGCAGGCGCTTGCGGTCCGGGGATCGTTACCGGGGCTGCCAGGGTCGCATATGCTGAGGAACCGCCCAGGTTGACAGCCGCTACACGGTAGTCATAGCTATTGCCGGCAAGCACGGTGGCATCCACATAGCCGGCCGTGTCCGCGCCGACGTTCGCCAGGACGAAGAAAGCTGCGCCGTTAACCGAGCGTTCGATCACGAAGCCGGTCTCATCAGTGGCATTGTCCGTCCAGGCCAGGCTCACTTGCGGGCCGGCTTCAGGAGTGGCCAAGAGGTTTGACGGAGCTGCCGGAGCCGCTGGAGGAGCTGCTGTGCTCAGAACTTCGGAGATCGACTGAGCCGTGAACACCGGGAAGGCATAGGTGCCGGGCTGGATCTCGTTCAGGTTCGGGTCGGAGTAGTCATGCGTGTCGCCCACCACGTTCTGCGCGACCACGCGGAACTGGTCACCCTCTGCCCACGCACCTACATCAAAGCTGAGCGTATCGCCGGTTGTGTTCGGAGGCGGACCCATCATCGGGTCCATTACGATCACATCGCCCTTCGCATTCTTGGGCAGCTGCTCCACGGCGCCGATTTCCGTCCAGGATACGCCTCCGTCCGTCGACTTCTCGATGACGAAGCGCGTCTCACTGAGCGAGTTGTCGGTCCAGGACAGCAGGCTGCCATTTAGCGTCAGCCCGTCGGGCTTGACCGGCCTGAGCGTCAGAGACACCGCGTGCATCATATCCATTTCTTCATGGCTCAGGATGTGGCAGTGGTAGACGAACTCTGCGCCGAAGTTGATATAGTGATTCGGGATGTCGATCGGTTCCCCGTTGGGTGCAAACCCGATGATCGGTAGACCGAGCAGCTCTGCCTGGGTCGAGTTGGCAAGCCATGCTCCCTCGGGCATCATCGGGCTTAGAGTCCGGATGCTGTTGGGGAAGTCGAACGGCAGGACAGGTAGGACAGGCCGCATCGCAAAATATGTATCTTCCAGCGGGCTGACCCGGAACGTTTCTTTCCAGCCCAGTTCCGTGGGATGCGGTGGCTTGATGATGTTGTCCCAGGTGACCCGGTTGAGGATCTGCACATCGTACGCATGGAAGTGGATCGGGTGCGTGTCCACACCGTTGTGGGTGATCTTCCAGATCTGCGTGCCATCGTCTCCTGCCGAAATAGGCGTAACTTCCATATCGGCGGTAGGCAGATCGGATGTATCGAACATATCGACCACCGGGAAGGCGTAGCCGTACAGAACGGTGTTCGCGAATCCCGGTGTGGCCGGGACGACCTCCACGCCCAGCACGGCCGACATACGGCCAAACTCGTCGAAGTTCGATTCGCTGGTCTCGTCCTGAATGGCCTTTGGCTCGATCTTCACCGAGACCTGGTTGCCACTCAGCGTGTCGAATTTGAACATATCGCCGCCCTGCTCATTGATCCGGGCAAAGCCGTCGCAACGGCTGCTCGGGTTGCTGGGTGCATTGCACCAACCGCTGCTGGCAAAATTAGAGCCATAGGCGGAGTTGTAGGCAGCCTGCCCGACGATGATCGGGTGCTGGCCAGACTCGAATACGCCGGAGCCGTCCGCTCTGTGGCTGAATGCCGATTGCAGTCTGGAGAGATTGAATGCGGGCGCGGCTGTGCCGGCGATCTTGACCTGCATAATGGTGCGGGTGTTGGGCCCATAGCCGGGCAGGATTGGTGGCGCGCCGACAGGCCTCAGGTCCGGGGCGCCAGTGTAGTAGTCATAGCTGGGGATGCGGGCAGGGAAGGCTGCCGGTGCATCGTTATAGAGGATCAAGGTCTTGCCGGCGAACCTCGAGAAGTCGACGACGACATCTGCGCGTTCGGCGGGTGCCAGGAGCAGCGAGTGCTGGTCGACCAGCCCCGCGTCAAATCGGGTCGGGTCTTCGATCCAGGTGGTCACCTGTTGTCCATCGACGACGACCGGCTTGGGCAGGAATCCGCCTTCACTTCCGAAGACGATCCAGTCCGGGCCGGCAGGGCTCCGGCTCAGGTCCGGTGTGGGGAAGACAACCGGGTCGAGCTGCGCCGCGGCAACTTCAGCGGCATTGAGCGCCACTTCGGTCCCGCCGATTGGCTGGCCAAGGGCGTTGAGCTGAGTGCTGGCTGTGGTGGGATCGGCCACGTACCACTGGAAGTTGAAGAAGCGATCGTTAGCCGCATTCAGAATCCGCAGTCGGTACGATTTGGGCTCCAGGGTCACGGTCGGGTACGCCGTACCGTTGACGATCGGTGTATCGTTGAACTGTTCCATACCGACCGAAATGAGCGGCGTTCCGGGGATTAACTGCGGTTCGCAGAACGGATCCTCCTGGTACTGCCAGGTGGCCGGGTCGTCCAGGTTGCAGGCGGGGTCGTAATACGGGTTGGGAATCGGATCGTACTTGGCATTCTGAGGGGGCCAGAACCAGGGGCTGTACATCCAGCGTCCGAAGGCGCTCATCCCACCGGGGGCGCCAGGATTCTGTGCAGGCATGTAGACGTGGTGATACCACAGGTCGCCATAATCGCCCCAGCGGCTCTTGTCCCATGTCGGATCCTGACCATAGCTGACGACATTCCCAGCCGCGTCATACTGGTTATAGAGCTGGCTATCCTGCGGCACAAACGTACGGTCCTGGATGACCAGTGGGATCATGTCCGCCGGGATCGTTCCGGTATCGATCAGCCTCTGCTCGGTCTCGTCGGTAATGACGTAACCGGCGGCTTCACCCGCGTACACGTTCAGCCGGGTGATACCCCAGGAATGATCGTGGTAGAACATCAAACGCGCGCTCTGCTGGTTCGTGTAGTAAAACGTCATGCAGCCGTCGTTCTCGCCTGAGCAATCGGGCACGCCTGCCGCCTGTGCGGCCGGTCCGATCATATCGGGCACATCTACGACGCTCACGCCTTCCGGCCACATGGTGTCTTCCCCGGCAGGGGTCACCCACTGGTGCGGCGTGCCATCGCTGATCCATGGAGAGTTGCCGCCGTGCAGGTGCAGGGTGGCACGGTTATCTTTGAAGCAGTGAGCTCCTTTCGGATACTCGCTGCAGTCCGGGTTGCGGACCATATCAATGACGGACCCCTGATCGGTTGGCTCCGTCATTTCCATGGGACCCATGCCCGAACCCATGATGGTCGAGTCGGTGGGCAGGAAGAAGTCGCCGCCTGCGCCGGTGGGCAGCAGGTTATAGAAGGTGATTCGGACCGCGCGGTCCTTCTGAGCGATGATGGTGGGACCCAGATAATGCGGTTCATCTACGCCGAATTTGCCGCCTGGAAGGGCGATATGCTTGCCCTGGATCTTTGAGGTCTCCAGTTGGACATAGCCGCGCAATCTGGTCGGCGGCAGGTCGGAGTGCATTTGCTCTTGGTACTCGACCACCGCAATTTCGTAATAATCTGCGTTCTCGAATGATGTTGTATCTGGCACAGCCACGGGAATATACTGTCCCAGATTGTTCGCGGCGCCCTCACCCAGGCCGGGCAGCGTATCGACGAACTTGCGGATACCGGGGGTCAGATAGCCCGAGCCAGGGTTGTCCACAGTGATCGCCGTAATGACACCGTCATCAGTAAAGGCGGTGGCGGTCGCGCCGGTCCCGGTCGGGTCGCTGATAGTCACGCTTGGGGTCTGGTTGTAGTTAGCCCCAAAGCTGTCGAGTACGATTTCATCAATGAACAGGGTGGATGTCGCCGTCGCAAGCTGGCCGCCTTCCTTGAGGGGGAGGGGGGCAAAGATCGTCCCGTTACGAATCGTCACACCGGGCGCAGAGGAGTAGCCAGAACCCGGGTTGTCTACGACGACCGCGGTAATCACGCCGGTAGCCTGGTCCCACTCGACGTGCGCCTGGGCCTGCACGCCATCGGGGTCATTGGGCATATCGAAATCGACTGTCGGCATGGTGTAACCGCCACCGGTGTTGGTAAGAGTAATCTGCTCTACACCGCCATAGGCTGTCGCAGCAGCGCCGCTCCCGGGGCCACCCCCGCTGAAGGATACGGTCGGCGCCGTGTAGCCCGTTCCAGGCGTGTTGACCGTCACCTCGACGACCGAGCCTCTTCTGACGATCGTTGCACGGGCTCGTGCACCTGACCCGGGACCGAGGATGTCAATCCGGGCGTTACTATATCCGCGCCCGCCCTTGGTCACGATGATTGCAGTGATGCTGCCATTCGCGCCTATCGTGGCTTCAGCCATCGCGCCGGTACCATTACCGGTGATCACCACCTGGGCGTCCGGCAGTGTGAATGGGCTGTTCGCCCAGTTCGGGTTGGGCCCGAAATAGTGGGGGACTTTGCTCTCGTCGGTCGGATCCATCGGCATAGCCGTGGCCGGTCTGCTGCCGCCAAAGAAAAGAGTGGTCAGCACCATCAACGAGACAATCACATTTAGAGTCTTACGAGCGTTCATTATGTTCTCCTATGTTTTATTCGGACTCTGTCCGCATAATTGCTGAAAGTTATGAAAGAATTGCATTTGAGTCGAATTCACCTCCTTATTTGACGGGATACTCCAGGAAATTCCTGTCATCAATCAGCGACATAAGATCGGATGCATGGCGAACCGTGACGCTGTGCTTGCTATAGACCTGCATTACATTGTTCTCGAGGCTCACCGTAATCACTCTCGACTCGGGTTGGTCGGCGATCACCTTCAGTTCTGGCTGCTCCTCGAACAGCCTCATCAGTGGATCCGAAGAATCATCCGGTTTCGAGGTGTACAAGATGACAAGGTCTGGCTTGCTCTTTTGCACCTGCTCCACCAGGACAGAGATGCACTCCGCTTCGGGGAATTTGATCACCTGCCATGCTTCTCTTGCACCGGCCCGGAAAATCATCTCTATGGCGTTGGTGAGCAAATCGTTCCGCCCCCACAAAATGACCGTTTTTTGTTTCATGGTAGCCACAGTTTCGGGTCGCACTCCTGTTCGCGAACCTACTATTGAGACGGGAGAATCACTCTTTCATCATACGGAAAATTCGAAACAGCCACATCTATCAGAGCATCATTGGAGGGATTAAAAAAAGACCATCCCTGGGATGGTCTTTTGGAGGAGGGGATTAATCCTAGGATTAACCCGATTTCAGGATCCCGCGCTCGCGGGCATACGCGGCGGCGTCCCGCCGATCGGTGAGCTGGAGCTTTTCGAGGATCGAGTGGACGTGATACTTTACCGTGTTCTCCGATATGAACAAATGCTCGGCAATCTGCTGGTCGGTATTTCCGGAGGCAAGCTCACGCAGCACCTCGAGCTCCCGGCGAGTAAGGGGTGGCTCTGCCCCCGGGAAAGGCTCCCGGGTTCGGGCGAGCTCTTGCATCAACCGCAGGGTCATGGCGCGTGAGAGCGCACTTTCCCCGCGCTGCACGGCGCGCAGGCTGGAGACCAGTTTCGAGGGGCGCATGTTTTTCAGGAGGTAACCTTTGGCGCCACTTCGAATGGCGGCAAAGAGATCCTCGTCCTCCTCGGACATGGTCAGAAAGACCACTTTGCAGTCCGGGTGGACGGTAAGAATAGCTCGCGTGGCATCGGCGCCGGTTCCATCCGGGAGTCCGAAGTCCATCAGGATCAGGTCGGGCCGCAATGTTTTCACAAGCTCGGTGGCTTCCCGAACGTCGCCTGCCTGCCCGATAATCTCTATATCCGACTCAGAGCCGATAATAGCCGCCAGCCCCTCGCGGAAAAGTATGTGGTCGTCGACGATGACTATTTTCATGTGTTTGCCCTGCGTGATTCTGATGAGGTAAAGAATATGTTGAGAGCCTATTCATACGGAACCTGAAGTCTGATCCTGGTCCCCTCACCCGGCGCCGACTGTATGCTGAGCGACCCGTTCAAGAGCTCAACCCGCTCCCTCATGAATTTAAGACCATAGTGACCACCATAATGCACCTTCGCTGGGTCATATCCGCAGCCATTATCGGAAACAGCCAAGTGAAGGCCATCCTGGTTCCACGTCATCTCCATGCACACTTCGCTGGCGCCGGCGTGCTTCTCGATATTACTCAAAACCTCTCGGAAGACATAAAACAACTGCCGCATCCGCCGGACGGATATAAATCCTGGCTCGCCCTGTGTGCAGGACTTGATCTGGAACCCGTTACGCTCCTCAATCTGCTCCGCGTACCGGGTGAACAAGCGGAACAGGTCGGTCGAGCTTTCCGACTGGAGCACCGCCAGAGTCCCGCGCATCAGATCATAGGATTCGTTCGCTGCACGCGCCATGGCACGGACTTCTGCCTGCATCTCCAGCTGTTTCCGGATCTTCTTTTCCGCCAGATAGTCGAGCTTCATTCGCAGGAAGCTGATATTTTGACCAAGCGTATCGTGCAAGTCACGGGCAATATCCAGCTGCATGGTGTGAATCATCTCGGTCAGGAGTTTTTCTTTCTGATACCGTTCCTGCAGCAGCTTTTCCGCACGTTTGCGCTCGGTGATATCGCGGTTGCTGACGCGACGGCCAAGGTAACGGTTGTCTGCGCCATAGAGCGGGCGGCAAATGTGCTCGATCGAGCATTCCTTACCCTCGCGGGTGGTAATGCGATACTCGGTCCTTTCGATCCCGGCTGCCTCCGTGTGGATGAGATGCATATGTTGGTCAAAGATGGGCCGGTCTTCCGGATGAATAATGTTCATGAATAATTCCGGGTCAGCATTGAACTCCTCCGGACCATAGCCGGTAATGCGTTTGCATGAGGGGGACGTATAAATCAGTGCCCCCTGTGGATCCACCCAGAATTCCCAGTCGTACGTCCAGTCGGCGAGCGTCCGGAACTTCTCTTCGCTCTTATGCAACTCGTCGCTTGCCTGCTTATGGATGATCTGTTCCCAGGCAAAGTCTGCCAGAGTGGAAACGATCTCAACATCCCTGTCCGAGTAGTCAGAAGGCTTGTTCCCTACGCCGAGGATTGCGACGATCTGCCCTTCCCGTATGATCGGAACGGCCATTTCACGGATCACAGGCGCATGTCCTTCTGGCAATCCGCGGCGGTGTGGCAGAGAGGCATAATCATTGTGGATAACCGGCCGGCGCGCGCGCAAGCAGTCGGTCCAAACGCCAGCCTGGTCTACATCATAATGGCTATTCTTGCCTTCCAGAGTGCACATGTTCTGAAGTGTATTTGTCGACCAGCTTCGAAGCCATAGTGTTTTCTCATCCGCTTCGAGGAAGTGAAAGTAGCCGATGTGACTCCCCGTCAGGGCTTCGATCTGATCCACCCCCAGCTGGAGCAATTCATCGAGAGTATGGCCATTTGCATATTCGATCAGGCGCAGCCGTGCCTGCAGGATGTTCTCTGTCTGAGCTCGCTGCTGGATATGCTGGAGGAGGGGGCGAGTCGAAAACAGATACAGGATGGGAAAAATCAAGACCGTCATGATGCTCGCGTCGATCAAGACTGTCAGCCCGTAGGGCATCGGTCTCAGGAGATAGACAATGATCATGGCTATCACCTCTGCAAAGAAGATCGCCGCGATAATGCCCAGGAACAGTCGCACGGGGGATTGGGGGCTTTTCGGTAATTCTGGTTGCATTTCCTACCCTTTGAATCAAATCTCAATTCACCCGGGATTGCGCCAGAGCCTGCAGGTATGTGATGTTATCGGCCATGGCTTTCCATATTTCAATTCTCAGGACGGGACAATAGTTGGCAACGTTGCAGACAGCCGTCCTCGCGTGACGCATCGCTGCCCTCTTTATTTTGAGAAAACCGCCGGTAATTGTCAACTAACAAATGTCACATATTTTTGACGGGTTGTCTATGCACTGCCAACAAGGTCACATCGTCGTATTGCTCGCGGCGAGAGATATGTGCATCCAGTTCGCGCATGATGTTTTGAATCAAGGATTGTGCCGATGGGGCAGGGGAGGTGACCGCCTCGATCAGGCGCGGCTCAGAGAACTGTTCCTGAGCCGGGCTGAGGGCGTCGGTGATGCCATCGGTGTAGAGCAATAACGAATCACCGGGAGAAAGGGTGACTCGCTGGATCTGGAAATCCAGATCGGGAAGCATGCCCACCGCCGGTCCTGTCGGATCGAGGCGTGCCTTGAGCTGTCCACTGGAGATCAGGAAAGGGGACTCGTGCCCGGCGTTGATGTAGAGCAGCTCGCCGCTCTCCGGATCCAGCAAGCCGAAGAATACCGTCGCGAACATGTTTGAGCTCCCGTGATGTGTGGCGATGTAATTATTCGTCAGGTCAATGGCATTCTTTAGCGAAGGGGCTCCGGATGCCAGGACCGCATCCCGGCGGAACATCCCTGTGGCGGTTTCTCCGAGGATGTCGGTGGGTGCGCCGGACCAGCGCATGATGTATTGCTGGTCGGAATAAGCGCGAAAGAGGCTACGAAAGATTGCCATATACATGGCAGCTCCGACGCCTTTGTCACACACATCCGCCATGATCAGCGCGATCTGTTTGCTTGTGGCGATGGGAAACACGTCGTAGAAGTCGCCGCTGACCTGGCGCGCCGGGCGGATGTGGGTCGCGATCTCCCAGCCCTCCGGCTGAGGATAGTCCTTCACCAGGAAGCTGGATTGGATATCGCGCGCAATCTCCAGCTCTCGCTCAGCCTGTTTCTTTGCCCGAATGATGGTCGTTTCCTTTTGCTTTCGCTCGGTAATATCGAGCAGGATGCTGCGGAAACCAACCGGATTACCGCTCTCGTCGCGAATCAGGGCGATAGAGCCTTCCGCGGTATGCACCGAGCCGTCTCTGATGACAAAATCAATGGGCAGCTTTTTCTCCACGATGCCTGTTTTGTGGATCATCGAGAAGATGTTGAACATCAGCGAGACTTGCCTCCGGTCCACATACCGCCGAAAATGCTTGCCTAACAGCTCGCCGGGTTGGTAGCCAAGCGTGCTGAAAAATATCCGGTTGCCATACGTCAAACGACCGGTAAGATCGAGCTCAAAATATGCATACCCCAGGGAGTCCAGCAGGTCGGTAGATGCGAACGATGGCTTCATACTAACGATGACTCAGAAGAAGTTGCTTGAGATAAGGGATATGTTCCGCCGCCGCTTTTTCACCCTGCTCGATAATATAAGGAATCTGCTGCGTATCAAAGGTGCCAATGGGTCTTTCGAAATTCGGCAGGATGGGAATGATCTCGGCGTGATGCACCGCGTTATAAAAAGCAAACGTCGATTTCAAAATATTGTTCATGTACAGGCTATTAAAGTGCGTGGTGACCGCCGTATAAGAATTCATCCGCTTGCGCGTCGGCATCTCGAAGCCGACCGCTGCGATCACGTCGCTGCCCTGTTGGATGGCGACGTCGATGGGCAGGGGGTCGCACACGGCGCCATCCACGAGCAGGCGATCGCCGATCCTCCACGGCGAAAAGATCATGGGAATGGCAATGCTGGCGCGGATCGCATCCAGGATCTTGCCGGAGGAGATCACAACTCGTTCGCCAGTATAGAGATCGGTCGCCACAATGTAGAGGGGGAAGACCGTGTCTTCGAACGTTTTCTCGCCGAAGCCAATCTTCAACCGTTCATACATTACAGTATCGTCGATCAGACTCGACATCTCGGTGAAACGGGTTTCGCCACTCAGGGCAGATTTCAGGTTTGAGGTATAGCCCTCGAAGACATCGCTGGTAAAAAGATTGAGGGTCAGGCGCTGCGCTTCGTCCGGGTCAATCCCCAGGGCAATGTTCGCGGCGTAGATACTTCCGCCGCTGCAGCCGACTGCCATGCCCGGTGTGAGACCTTCGCGGCGCAGGGCTTTACTCAATCCCAGCGCGGCCGCACACAGGACTCCCCCGGACCCAATGACTATGGATAAACGATTCTGCATGATTAAGACTCCAGCAAACGCTTGACGTAGGGCAGGTGCTCCAGCATCGCTTTCTCACCCTGTTCGATCACATAGGGAAATTGATCCGTATCGAAGAGGCGGACCGGACGATCAAATTCAGGAAAAATAGAAATGATTTCTGCATGGTGTGCAGCATTATGAAAAGCATAATTGGCATTCATCAGATTATTGGTCATGAGGCTGTTGATATAGAACGCATAACGACTGATGGACCTGACACGGCCGGGCAGAGGAGCTTCAAAGCCCATTGCCAGGATAATATCCACGCCTTCGCGGATAGGCACGTCTACCGGCAGGGGATTGGATGCCGCGCCGTCGATGAGCACGCGCCCGTTATGGCTCCATGCGGACCAGATATAAGGAATCGCAACGCTGGCGCGCAGGGCATCTACAAGTTTACCCTCATGCTGCGCCACAGATTCGCCTGTCTCGAAATCCGTGGCGACGATATAGAGCGGCGTCTTCGTGTCTGCAAAGGTCTTTTCGCCAAACACAGACCGGAAGCTTCTCAGCATGGCTTTATCGCTCATCAGACTGAAGCGGTGGTCGAACTTCAACGGACCAGGCAACAGTACACTCGCGAGCGCCCGCCAGTTCCTTTGTTCAGTGATCGATCGATTCCAGAGTTTCTTGGTTGTCTCTATACATTCTTCTAACGAGAATCCCATCGCCATGGCAGCCGCGTAGATGCTTCCGCCGCTGCAGCCCACGATCATATCGAAACGGATGTTTTCCCGCTCGAGCACCTTACACAGGCCCAGGGCGGCCGCGCACTTTACGGAGCCCGATCCGATCACGAGTGCGATCTTTTTCCTTTGGTCACTCATGGATCAGGAACCGAAGCTGGACACCGCCTCTGCCTGCGAGGGGAAGACCTTGGCAATGTTGTGGAACCCGGACATTTTTAGTACCTTGTCGATGCCCGGGTTCGTCGACGTGATCCGCAGGTCACCGCCGTTGCTGCGCGCCTCTTTCACTGCGCCCAGAAGCGTCCGAAGCCCGGCGCTGCTCATGAATTCGACGTCGATGAGATCGACAACCAGATTGGCATGTCCATCCAAAATCTGATTGCTCAGGACGCTTGACAACTCGGCTGCCGTGAGCGCATCCACGCTACCGGTCACTTTCACAACAGTGCTGTTGTTCTCGTGCTGAACTTCCGTCTTCATTGTGTTCCTCCATCTGGATTTCTGAGATGTTTTGTCAGTGTCATTTTGTTGCCGTCTTCTGTCACCTGGTAACTCATATCGTCCATGGCTTGCTGGATAAAGAATAAACCGAAGCCTCCCAGCTCACGCTCTTCGATGGGAGCGTTCACATCCGGCACCGGCGCGCTGCTCGGCTCGAACGAGTGACCGAAATCCGTCAGGGTGACGATCAGTTTATCGGGGTGAAGATCAAGGTCCAGGATGATCGAGCCAGCATCCAGGCCAGCGTATCCGTGCGAGATGATGTTGGTGCAGGCCTCGTCGACTGCAAGCTGGACGTCGTACAACACCTCGTCCGTGACGCCGGGGATGCTGGCGCAATGTTCCTTGATGAACTCCCGGAACTCGCTGAGCGACTCCAGGTATGCTGCCCGGGTGATACGGTGTGTGGATGTCATAGTCCTCCTAATAGACAGCTCCTGGAAAGGTTTCAGCTCCGGCATGGCGCCCGATCTGCTTCACCATGCGCAGGTTATCCCAGCGGGCGTCGAGCGCCTCCAGGATCCCGTCGTGGATCGCCCAGGCGCGTCCGCGCACTGTCTGAGCCTGTTCCCGTTTTCGAAAAGGCGAGGCATCGTCCAGGCATTGATAGAGCTTACCGCCCGGCTGGAACTCGCGGTGGATGTCATCCATCAATTTATGTCCGCGCACATACGCAAAACCGCGCCGCTCGAATACCCAGGCGGAGGCATAGGTCAGCGGCTCGAGGAAATACGCACGGTGACCGAGCATTCCCAGGAACGCCTCGATCTGTTCGAAGACCATGCCGGAGCCTCGCAAGCCGGCGCGCACCTGCCCCGGCGCCAGCCCCGCCTGCTTTGCCTGCTCTTCCGCTTCCAGGTTGCGCTTCAGCGTTCCGAACATGGTTGGCGCGCCATCCTCGGTTCGATCGATGGAATAGCGAGCCGTTTTGGGATCATTCAAAACGATCAGGTTCAACTCGATCCCGTTGAGTGAGTTATCGGCGAGCTCGAGGGCGAAGAATTCACCGTCCGGATCCGCAGAGCGCTGTGCCGAGATGAAGACTTTCTCATTGTTCTCTTCCGCCTTCAGAAAGACGCGTGGTTCCTTGCTGCTATCCGTCCACTGGATGGGATCGATCCCGAAGCGCGTCAGCAGGGTGGGGGAGATGAGCCCGCGGTACATGCGCTGCTTGACCTTCTCGGGCAGATTATTCAATTGTCGGATGGTGAAGGGGAGGGTGGCATCCTGTTCCAGCAGGGAGATGGAAAGCGCTCCCAGGTCTGGTACGATCGGTTCAGGCTGCTGCTTGAGGCGGAAGTATTTGAGCATTGGATGGATGCCACGCGCCGTGACGCTTTATACAGGATCAATCTGAACGCAAGGATAATAACTCTCGTATTATACGGTATTTAGCCAAAAATCCTGAACAATGTCACTATCATAGACCCGGCGGTGTGGCTATACTTTCCATAGAAAGCGACGCACACACTTAACGCGCACTT
>DATHTH010000300.1:0-11685 GCA_035463495.1 Anaerolineales bacterium
TTCGGCGGTCGCGAATGCCGAGGAGAATTTTGGCGTGAGCCGCGACGATCTGTATGTCGTCAAGATTTTTGCCGACGAGGCTCCCACTCGCAAGTGGCGCCGGTTTGGTGCACGCGGCCGCTTTAAGCCGATACTGCGCCGAAATTCTCATGTTACTGTCGTCTTGCGCGAGCGCGGGGCGTAGGAAGGTAAGGAGACATTATGGGTCGTAAAGTTCATCCAATTGGTATGCGCCTAGGGATCAACCAGGGCTGGCAGGGACGCTGGTTTGCCGAAGGGTCACAGTACCGTGACCAGCTGCATCAAGATTTTGCCATCCGAAGTCTGCTCATGGGAACGGACTCCAAAGGCGGTGCAATGCAAGATACCGCAGTGCGCAAGCTTCGCAAGGATCTGCCCGATACCATCAAAAATAAGAAGGCTGGGATTTCCCGTATTGAGGTGGAACGTTTTCCCGGCAAGGTCCGGATTGCCATTCACACCGCCAAGCCCGGTATTTTGATCGGTCGCAAAGGCGAAGGCGTGAAGAGGATCCGCGCAGCACTGGAAGCGCTGGTTGGTAAGAAAGTGGACCTGGATATCAAGGAAATTGGTTCGCCCGATACCGATGCTATGCTCGTAGCCCGCAACGTTGCGGATCAGCTTGAGCGCCGTATTGCGTATCGTCGCGCCATGAAGCGTGCCATCCAGCAGGCGATGCGCCAGGGTGCCCAGGGCATCAAGATCATGGTGGGCGGCCGCCTGGGCGGGGCAGAGATGTCCCGCGACGTCTGGCTGCGCGACGGACGCGTTCCGCTGCAGACACTGCGCGCCAACGTGGATTTCGCCCGGTCCGAGGCTCACACCACTTATGGACAGTTAGGTGTCAAAGTCTGGATTTATAAGGGCGAAGCTGTCCCTGAAAATGAAGAAAAGGCGGAGGCAACCGAAGGCGTGTACGTGAGCGAGTAGCCCGCGTGCGCCAAGTGAGTTGTCTCTTGATGAGGTAGTTACTATGTTGATGCCAAAACGTGTTAAGTGGCGCAAGCAAATGCGCGGTCGCATGAAGGGCAAAGCCCAGCGCGGCGCCGAGGTAAGCTTCGGCGAGTATGGCTTGCAGGCACTGGAGCCCGGCTGGGTGACCGCCCGGCAGATCGAAGCTGCTCGCCGGACCATCGTCCGTGAAATGAAGCGGCGCGGAAAAGTCTGGATTCGTATCTTCCCTGCCAAGCCGTATACCCACAAACCGCCCGAAACTCGCATGGGTTCCGGTAAAGGAAACGTGGAATACTATGTCGCGGTGGTCAAACCCGGCCGCATCATGTTCGAGGTCGGCGGTCTGGATGCCGATACCGCGATCCAGGCACTCAAGAATGCCCAGTATAAATTTGCGATCAAGACCAAGATCGTGGCCCGTGAAGCCGCAGGAGAGCAGGCATGAAGTCCACAAAGACCAGTGATCTGCGCAACCTGAAAGCCGGTGAGATCGAATCGAAGCTTTCAGATGCTCGTGAAGAACTGATGAAGCTTCGCTTCCAGCAGGTAACGGGCCAACTCACAGATACCAGCCGCTTGCGCATTCTGCGCCGCGAGATCGCCCGCATGCAAACGATTTTGAAGGAACAGGCGAAGGCTGAAGCTGAGACAGAAGGTGAAGCATGAACAGTCGTCGTCGTATAACTGGTGTTGTCACCAGCAACAAAATGACCAAGACCGTGGTGGTGGAGATCACGCGCAAGTTCCGTCACCCTCTGTATCGCAAGGTTGTGCACTCGAGCAAGCGCGTCAAGGCTCACGATGAGATCGGTTGCCAGATTGGCGACCAGGTCCAGATCGTCGAGTCCCGCCCGCTGTCGCGTGACAAGCGCTGGGTGGTGGAAAACATTGTGAAAAAGGAAATCCGCACGGCGGATACCGGTGTGGCGGACCTGAAAGTGGAAGCAGTCGAAGAGACGGAGCCGACAACGGAGGCGACCGATGATTCAGCATGAGTCTCGTCTCAAAGTTGCGGATAACTCCGGCGCCCGTGAACTGCTGGTCATCCATGTGCTTGGCGGTTCCACTCGCAAGTACGGAAGTATTGGCGATGTTGTCGTTGCCTCGGTCAAGTCTGCGACACCGCAGGGCGGCGTGAAGAAAAGCGATAAAGTTCGAGCTGTCATTGTCCGCTGCGCTAAGGAATGGCGCCGCGAAGACGGCTCTTATATCCGCTTTGACGATAACGCCGCCGTGATCCTGGATGCCGATGGAGTCAACCCGAAAGGCACGCGCATCTTCGGGCCGGTTGCCAGAGAGCTTCGTGAAAAGGGCTTCATGAAGATCGTGTCCCTGGCTCCCGAAGTGCTATAGGTTGAGGAGTGTAAGGAATGAGAGTCAAGATTCGCAAAGGCGATACCGTAGAAGTAATCAGTGGCCGCCTGGAAGATAAAGGCAAGCGCGGTGAGGTAATTAACGTGCTGTTGAACGATCGCCGCGTTGTGGTGCAGGGCGTCAACATCCGTACCAAGCACCAGAAGCAGGTCCAGACGCAGGCTGGCCGCAACATTAACCCGGGCCGCATCCAGTTCGAGGGAGCGATCGATATCTCGAATGTGATGCTGGTCTGCCCGAAGTGTGGTGAGCCGACCCGCGTGGCTGTGCAGCGGGATGAGGATGGAGCTCGTCGCGTGTGCAAAAACTGTCAGGCGCTGATCGATTAGCCGCGGAGTGATGGCAATGAATAGAATGCAAGAAAAATACAACAACGAGGTTGTCCCTGCTCTGCGCAAGGCGTTCGATCTCAAGAACATCATGGAAGTGCCGCGCATTACCAAAGTTGTGGTCAACATTGGTATGGGCGAGGCGCTCGACAATCCCAAGGCGCTTGAATCCGCCGTCTCGGACCTGACCATTATTACCGGTCAGAAGCCGGTGATGACCAAGGCGCGCAAGAGCATCGCTAACTTCAAGCTGCGCGAAGGCCGCCTGATCGGGACAAAGGTCACCCTGCGCGGCGACCGCATGTGGGCGTTCCTCGATCGTCTGATGAGCACCGCTCTGCCGCGCGTACGCGACTTCCGGGGTGTTTCGGCAAACGCCTTCGACGGGCGTGGCAATTACACGTTGGGTCTCCGTGATCAGTTGATCTTTCCGGAGATCGAGTATGACAAGATTGATAAATTGCGCGGTATGGAAGTCACGATCGTGACGACTGCCAAAGACGATGACCAGGCACGTGTATTGTTGCAGATGCTTGGCATGCCGTTCAGTAAGAAGGAAGCATAAAAATATGGCAAAGAAAGCTATGCAATATCGTGAGTCCCGTCGGGAACATGCCACACAGGTCCGCAACCGGTGTATCCGCTGTGGGCGACCCCGCGGATTTATCCGCCGTTTCGGGCTCTGCCGAATTTGTTTTCGTGAGCTGGCACTTCAGGGCAAAATCCCTGGTGTCGTGAAGTCTTCGTGGTAAGCGGGTGGAGGTGATAGCATGACTATTATGGATCCAATTGCTGATATGCTGACTCGCATCCGCAACGCTGTTTCCGCGGGTCATTCTATGGTGGCGATGCCGAGCTCCAAGCTCAAGATCGAGATCGCCAAGATTATGAAGGACGAAGGCTTTCTGGAAGGCTACGATGTGGCTGATGGTGAACAATCTCCTCAGAAAGTCCTGCGCTTGAAGATCAAGTACGTCGGCGAGCGGCGTGAGCGTCGCCCGGTCATTTCCGGGATCGAGCGCGTCAGCAAGCCGGGGCGACGTATCTACACCAAGAAGCAGGACATCCCTTGGGTGCTCTCCGGAATCGGTGTTGCCATACTTTCGACACCTAAAGGTGTCATGACCGGTACCCGTGCCCGACAGCTGGGCGTGGGCGGCGAGATCCTTTGCAAAGTATGGTAGACAGGAGGTATTAAGAGTGTCTCGTATTGGACGTTTACCCGTGGTAGTCCCGAACGGCGTGCAGATCAATGTGCAGGGTTCGGACGTCCACGTCAAAGGGCCGAAAGGCGAAATGAAACGTACGTTTTCCCCGCTGCTGGGAATCGCTCTGGAAGATGGACAACTGGTGATCACCCGCAAATCGGAGGATCCCAGGGAACGCGCCCTGCACGGTACTACACGGGCAGTGATCGCGAACATGGTTCAGGGCGTCAGCTCGGGTTTCGAGGTCGTTCTTCAAGTGGAAGGTGTGGGCTACCGCGCTGAGATGCAGGGCAAAGACCTGGCTCTTTTTGTCGGATATTCACACCCGGTAAAAGTTCCGCCTCCGAATGGGATTGCCTTCGAGGTTGACCAGAAGACACGTCAGATCAAGGTGCAGGGTTATGACCGCGAAGTCGTCGGGCAGACCGCAGCCGAGATCCGGCGCGTTCGGCCGCCCGAGCCTTATCACGGCAAGGGAATTCGCTATGCGGGCGAGAAGATCCGCCGCAAAGCCGGTAAGGCTGGTAAAGGAGGCAAGTAAGCCATGGCTAAAAATTCTCGTTCCATCGCACGGGTACGCCGTCACACGCGCGTGCGCAAGAATCTGGCAGGCACCACGGAACGACCGCGTTTGAATGTGTTCCGCAGCCTGTCCGCGATCTATGCCCAGGTGATCGACGATCAAACGGGTCGTACGCTGATTTCGGCATCGTCCGTCGATCGCGAGCTGCGTGACCGGCTGAAGGGAATGAAAAAATCCGAACAGGCGAAGCTGATCGGCCAGACGCTTGCCGAACGCGCCAAGAGCAAAGGCATCGAGGCGGTTGTATTTGATCGCGGCGGTTATCGCTACATTGGACGCGTCAAAGCGTTCGCCGATGGGGCGCGCGAAGGCGGCCTGAAGTTCTAGGGTCGATTGGAGAAGGAAATGGCAGAATTCGATAAGGTTAATGTTGAACAACAGAATTTCGAGGCGCAGGATCAGTTCGAAGAGCGCGTCATTGAGATCGCCCGCGTTGCCAAGGTCGTGAAGGGCGGTCGCCGCTTCCAGTTCCGGGTGACAGTGGTCGTCGGTGACAAGCGCGGCAACATCTCGATGGGCGTCGGCAAGGCGAATGCCGTGCCGGATGCGATGCGCAAAGCCTCGGAGCGGGCGCGCAAGAACATGCGCACGGTAAACCTCGCCGGAACGACCATCCCTCATGAAGTGCTGGGCAAGGTCGGTGGGGCGCGCGTCATGCTCAAGCCTGCTTCCCCGGGTACGGGCGTGATCGCCGCAGGCGGGGTCCGCGCCGTGCTCGAGGTGGCTGGCGTACGCGATATTTTGACAAAGTCCCAGGGCAGCGCCAATGTCTTAAATGTGGTGCAGGCGACCTTTGATGCTCTCGAGCAGCTGAAGTCCCCTCAGATGGAAGCTGCCCGCCGCGGCAAGAACGTGCAGGAGCTGCTACCGTTCTGGGAGCGGAGGAAGCAAAATGCCTAAGCCGGAAAAGAATGATAAGACTCTGCGCGTGACACTGGTGCGCAGCCCCATCGGGTTTACCAAGGATCAGAAGCAGACTGTGCTTGCGCTGGGTTTGCGCCGCATGCATCAGACTGTGGAACATAAAGATCATCCAGCTTTGCGTGGGATGATCCGCAAAGTGATCCACCTGGTCCAGGTCGAAGAGTAGGAAGCAAAGATGAAATTACATGATCTCGTGCCCAATCCGGGCTCCAAAAAGAATCGCAAACGCGTCGGCCGCGGCATCTCCGCCGGGCAGGGCAAAACTGCCGGGCGTGGTACCAAGGGTCAGGGCGCGCGCTCCGGCGAAGGCGGCAACATGTATCGCCAGGGCGGCAACTTGCCGTTCTACCGTCGTCTGCCATTCATGCGTGGGCAGGGCTTTACGCCCCGCAACCAGGTGGAATACAACGAGGTGAATCTGGATCAGCTGACCGAAGTATTTCAAGCAGATGCTGAAGTCAACCCCGAATCACTGCAGAATGCCCACTTGCTGCGCGATCCGCGCAACCCTATAGTCATTCTGGGGCGTGGCGAAATGAAAGTCGCCCTCAAAGTGAAGGCTCATCGCGTCAGCGCGGGCGCCAAGGAAAAGATCGAAGCGGCCGGCGGAAGTGTTGAACTGATCGGTTAACCCCGAATCGAGAGGAATGTCCAGATATGCCTGAAAAAAGACAATCCGCGTGGCGCTTCCTATGGCGCTCGCAAGATATCAGGAGGAAGCTGCTCGTTACGCTTGCTATCCTGATGCTCTTCCGCATCGCAGCGAATGTTCCGGTTCCGGGGGCTGACCGCGAGGCTCTGGCAGCTTTCTTCCAAACACAGGGTGCCGCGGGCGGCTTCCTGGGATTCCTCAATCTGCTCTCGGGTGGGACGATTGCCAACTTCTCGCTCCTGTCCATGGGTGTTTATCCTTATATTACTGCCCAGATCATCCTGCAGCTGCTGATTCCCATCATTCCTGCCTTGCAGCGCCGAATGAAGGAAGATCCCCGCGAAGGCCGCCGGTGGATGGAAAAATGGACGTATTATCTGGCTGTGCCTATGGCAATCCTTTCGGCAATTGGGCAGATCAATATCTTCAACTCTCTTTCCATCCAGGCGCTTGGCAGGCCGATCATCCAGTTCTCCTTCACCGGGGATTTGTGGCTCCAATCTCTGATGGTAATCACGGTGATGACCGCCGGGACTATGTTTGCCATCTGGTTGGGCGAGCTGATCTCCGAATATGGAATTCGCGGCCAGGGGCTGTCCCTCATCATCTTTGCAGGGATCGTTTCCCAGATCCCGGTTAACATCGCCACCCTCTGGCTTGACGAACAGAACCGCTGGGTCTTGCTGGCGGCGATGATTTTTGTGATTATCCTAACGGTGGTGGCGATCGTCTACGTGCAGCAGGGCCGCCGCAACGTTCCGATCATGTACCCGCAAAAGAGCCAGGTGTTTTATGCCATCCAGCGTGGCAAATCTGTCAAGATGCCTCAGCCCACGCTGCCTCTGATGGTTAACCTCTCGGGCATGATCCCGCTGATCTTTGCCAGCGCGATCCTGCAGTTCCCGGCGATTGTTGCCAGCTACTTTACGAACTCCCCGACGACCTGGGTGCAGGATCTCTCAACCAACATCCAGAACTTCTTTAATCCTACAGGACTCAATTCCTGGGGATATTGGCTTCTGTATTTCGTCATGGTCGTGAGTTTTACGTACTTTTATACGACGGTTATTTTTGAGCAGCAGAACTATGGTGATAATCTGAAACGCTCCGGCGCGCAGATTCCCGGTGTGCATAGCGGTGCCGCGACCCAGAGATATCTGAGCCGCATCCAGAGCCGGATCACACTCCCCGGCGCGTTGTTGCTGGGTACGGTTGCTATCATGCCGTTCCTTTTACAGCTGGTACTGCCGGCTGCCGCAAACAGCGTCGGCTTGTTCCTTGTTTCCTCGTCCGGGTTGCTTATTGTTGTCGGTGTTGTCCGCGATACCTTTATGAATATTGAGGCTGAACTCAAGTTACACGGTTATCAGGAAAAACTTCTCGTCAGCTAGGAGCAACGAATGACGACGTTCATTGTCATACTGGGTCCCCCCGGTGTTGGAAAAGGAACGCAGGCAAAAATTTTGTGTGAACGTACGGGACTGGCTCACATCTCCTCGGGTGACCTGTTCCGCGAGAACCTTAAGAATCAGACCGAGCTTGGGAAACTGGCTCAGACCTATATGACCAGGGGAGAGCTGGTCCCGGATGATGTGACCATCGCCATGATCAAAGAGCGGCTGCAGCGCCCCGACTGCGAAATGGGTGCGATTCTGGATGGTTTTCCCCGCACCCCGGCGCAGGCGGAAGCACTCGAATCCATGCTCCGCGAATTTGACGGGCAGGTGGATTGCGTTCCATTTATCGCAGCGGATGAGAATGTACTGGTGGACCGCCTGAGCTCACGACTGACGTGCCGCGAAAAGGGACATATCTTTAATGCGAAAACCAACCCGCCCACGGCCGATATGAAGTGTGATTATGACGGGTCGGAGCTGTACCAGCGAGATGATGACAAAGCCGAAACGGTGAAGCGCCGGATCGATGTGTATCTCGAGCAAACTTCACCGCTGATCAATTACTATAAGGATCACGGGAAGCTGGTTGAAATTAATGGCATGCAGCCTATAGATCGGGTGACAGACGATCTCCTGGCTGCATTGAAAAAATAGTAGCTACGAAATGAGTTGGGCGCGCCAAATCCATCTTAAGAACCCTGCTGAGCTGCAGACCATGCGTGAAGCAGGCCGGATCAACGCCGAAGTGCTGGCGACGACCAGAGAACTTTTAAAACCGGGTGTTTCCACTGCCGACCTCAACGCGGCTGCTGAGGAAGTGCTGCGGAAACACGGATGTGTATCGCCGTTCAAGGGTTATGGGCATCCGCCATTCCCCACCTCGATTACGGTCAGCATCAATCAGGAGCTGGTCCACGGTATCCCGAGCAGAAAACGTAAGCTCAAAGCCGGAGACATCGTCTCGATTGATTGTGGAACCGTCCTGGACGGAATGGTGGCGGACTCTGCGTACACCGCGGGTGTGGGGCAGATCCCCTCGGAGGCCCAGGAACTCCTGGATGTAACCCAAGGCGCCCTGTACGCCGGCATCGAAAAGATGTGCGTCGGTAACCGGACGGGCGACATCTCGGCGGCGATACAAAATTACGTCGAAAGCCGTGGCTATCATGTGACCCGCGAATATACAGGTCACGGTGTAGGACGACAGATGCACGAAGGACCGCAGGTGCCCAACTATGGCAAGCCCGGCACCGGGTTGCCGCTCAAGGCGGGCATGACGATTGCCCTGGAGCCCATGGTATTGGTGGGCACCTCCGAAACCCGTGTCCTTTCTGACCAGTGGACGGTAGTCTCTGCAGATGGATCATTGACCGCCCATTTTGAGCACTCTGTGGCGGTCACCGAAGGAGAACCTCTCATCCTGACTGTCCCGTGATCCGCTCATAAGCGTGCAGGACTGCGTGTAATCTAGACGAATAGTAGACGAACGTGTATAATCAAAAACTTGGCTAGTTAGTGAATGGAAGTTTGTAAGGAGCATTGCTATGAAAGTTTCTCCGTCGATACGGAAGCGTTGTGCCAAATGCCGGATCGTCCGGCGCAAGGGCATCGTGTTTGTCATCTGTGAAAATCCAAAGCATAAACAGCGACAGGGATAAGTGAACTATGGCGAGAATTGAAGGTGTCGACCTGCCCCGCAACAAGCGGGTGGAAATTGGCTTGACCTACTTGTATGGCATAGGTCCTACGCGCGCGCAAGAGATCCTGGCTCATACCAGGGTCAACCCGGATACCCGGGTGAAGGATCTCTCGGAAGCCGATGTGGCTGCGATCCGCGAGTACATTGGCAAGACCTACAAGGTGGAAGGTGACTTGCGCCGCGAGGTGCAGATGAGCATTAAGCGCCTGATCGAGATCGGGTCCTATCGCGGCATGCGCCATCGCCGGAATCTGCCGGTTCGCGGCCAGCGGACGCGCACGAATTCCCGCACGCGCAAGGGCACGAAGAAAACAGTTGCCGGTCGCGGACGACGTCGCGGTACTAAGAAATAAGAGGTTGAGAAGTTATGGCTCAAAGTGTACGTTCCACACGCCGGGGGGCAGGCGCCAAGAAGACCAGGCGCAATATTTCCTCCGGTCAGGTGCATATTTTTGCATCCTTTAATAATACGATTGTCACCGTTACGGATACGGAAGGCAATACTGTTGCCTGGGGCAGTGCGGGTTCTGCTGGCTTCAAGGGCTCGCGCAAGAGCACCCCTTTCGCGGCCCGTCTGGCTGCGGAACAGGCGATCAAAGCAGCTCAACAACTGGGTATCCAGGAAGTCGATCTGTTTGTGAAGGGACCTGGTCCCGGTCGCGAAAATGCCATCCGTGCGGTTCAGGCCATGGGCCTGAGGGTCCGTTCTATTGCTGATATTACACCGGTGCCTCACAATGGCTGCCGACCGCCGAAGAAGCGCCGCGTCTAGTTCAAGGTAGAGGAAGTCATCTATGTCGAAGAATATTGGTCCGGTTTGTAGGCTGTGCCGGCGTGAAGGCGAAAAGCTTTATCTGAAAGGCGAACGCTGCTTCACTCCGAAGTGCGCAATCGACCGACGCAGTTACCCGCCTGGTCAGCATGGCAAAACGGGTAGCCGTGGCGGCAACCGTTCTGGTCGTGAATCCGTGTATTTGCTCCAGTTGCGCGCCAAGCAGCGCGCCCGCCGCGTGTATGGCGTTTTGGAGCGCCAGTTCCGTCGCTATTACGAAGTGGCTCTACAGCGCCGCGGTCTGACAGGTTTGAATCTGCTTCAGATTCTGGAGTCACGCTTGGATAATGTTGTCTATCGTCTCGGGTTTGCTGTCAACCGCGCCCAGGCACGCCTGCTGGTGACCCATGGTCACTTCACGGTCAACGGCCGCCGCACGGATGTGCCCTCCATGCTTTTGCGCGAAGGCGACACGGTTGCGGTGCGAGATGGTTCCCGCGGGTTGGAGTACTTCAAGACCTTGCCGGAAGTGATCGAGGGTCGCACAACGCCGAGTTGGCTCAACCGCGACGGCAAACAGCTGTCTGGTTCTATTCAGCGGCTGCCTGAGCGTCCTGAAATCGACGGTTTCCTGAACGAACAGCTTATCGTCGAATACTACTCACGGTAGAGTTGGTCATTTTGCGCTGGTTAGCGGTAAGGCGCAGCCAGTGGAATTTCTACTGTTTACAAACAGGGAGAGGTGAACCGTGATGGGTATCACGAATATGGTTATGCCGAAAATCGAGCGCGAGGCTGAGGCTCGAAACTACGGTAAATTTGTTATCAGCCCTCTTGAGCGTGGCTATGGTGTCACGCTTGGGAATGCACTGCGTCGCGTGCTGCTATCCTCTCTGGAGGGCGCAGCGGTGAGCTCCATCCGCATTGCGGATGTGTTACATGAGTTCAGCGAAATCCCTGGCGTCCGTGAGGATGTGATCCAGGTCACACTGCAGGTCAAGCAGCTGCGCCTCAAACTGGATGGCGTGGACACGACCCGCATGAACCTGGAAGTACGCGGTGAAGGTACAGTGACCGCGGCGGATATCATCACGCCGGCAGAGGTTGAGATCGTCAACCCTGAGCTGTATCTCTTTACGGTGGACAGCCCCAAGACCAAGCTCGACCTGGAATTCACGGTGGAACGCGGTCGTGGCTACTCGCCCGCCAATGAGCGCAGCGGGCATATGCCTATCGGCGAGCTGCCGATTGATGCGATCTACAGCCCGGTCAAGCGCGTCAACTGGGAAGTGACCTCTGCCCGCGTGGGCCAGAGCACAAACTACGACAAGCTTATCCTCGAGATCTGGACCGATGGGACCGTTTCTCCGGAGCGATCGTTGAGTACAGCTGCCAAATTGATTATCGATCACCTGCGCTATATCGCAGGTGTGAGCGAGGAAACCCTTGCGATTGCCGTCGAGAAGGAATCTGGCGGGAGCCGTCTGACGAGCGAGCTGGCAGACACGCCTGTCGAAGCCCTTGACCTTTCGGTGCGGGTGTTCAACTCGCTCAAGCGCACCGGCATCACCACGGTTGGCGATGTGCTCGACCTGCTGGAGAAAGGCGAGACGGCAGTCATGTCCATCCGTAACTTCGGTGAGAAAAGCCTTGACGAGCTCCGCCAGAAGATGCGCGAAAAGGGCTACATGAAAGACGAAACGAGTGCTGCGGAGTAATTGACATGCGACATCAGGTATCAGGTTATCGACTGGGGCGAACGACGGGCGCGC
>DATHTH010000301.1:0-7992 GCA_035463495.1 Anaerolineales bacterium
AACTCTGCAAAATGTCCTTCCCCGCACCCGAGATCGAGAGTGGGGGCCTGCAGGTTGACCTGCTTGTAAAACTGCGCCTCCACGGCGCGCAGCAATGAGCGGAAATAGGGTAAATCTCGAATATGCAGCCACAGGAAGTCCCTGGCATCCTGGCTCCCCAGGACCGGGTGCCGATCCTGTAGCTCTGTGTACAGCGAATTCATAGGGATTGGATAAGGTTCTTTCGTATTGAAAATTTAACGATTAAACAGCTATAGATCACAAGGAATGAATTGTACCATCAGGCAATTAGCACCAGCCGCTCGGACAGTTCCGAGGGATGCATAACAGGCAGACCCGGCATCTGCCTGTTTTGCCGACAGATTATGATGAGAGAAGAGCCAATGGCATGGACTCCTATTAGCTTACCGCTCAGCCTCGAAGGCATCGAAGTAGTAGGTGCCGCGGGTACCGGTGTCGATGCTGGCCAGCGCTCCGAGTAGCACCCGGTCCATCCGCCGCGTGTCGTTGTCGATGCCCGTCAAAAGCTGTTTTTGCACGTCGTCGATCGACAGCACCAGCCCACCATTATTCGCACCTGCCCCGCTGGCTGCCCGCCAGTCCACCTGGATGAGATGGGGAGAGTCTGTGAGCGGGAACCAGCTAGTGTCAGTAAAGGTCGATCCATCGTTGACCAGCCCCGCTCGGATCTGATAGCCGCTGGCTCCATAGCCAACCTCAACCCGCAGCGCCACCGTGGACGAGCCGCTGTAGCCGCGCACGATGATATGAGCGTCGCCGTTTGCCATGCTGATGGAATTGGGATCGAAGTAGAAGCGAGCCAGGTAATGCGGCTCCGCATTCGGGTGGTCCGAGGTAACGGAGAGCACATTGTTATCGTCGATCACTGCCTGCAATCCCTGGTTGCCCACGAGTGCAGCCGCCGGGCTGACGCTCAAATCCCCGGCATCCGTGCTGCTGGTGCTCCAGGCGGACAAGCTCCCGCTCTCGAAGCCATCCGCAAAGATCACATTCGATGCGCCGGAGGTGTGGGTTGCCGTGGGAGGATTTGGCAATGTGGATGTCGGTGTAGCTGTATGAGTCGCTGTGGATGGACTGACCGGCGTACCCGTCGCCGTAACCGTGTACGTCGCAGTAGGAGTCAACGTGACTGTCGGGCTGCCGGGCGTTACGGTCGCGGATGGCGTGCTCGGGAGAACCGAACCTGCCGTCAGCACATGGATGGCGTCCACATCGTTGCTGCTCAATCCCCAGCTGCTGCCGTCGAAATACAGGGAGGCGGAGAATGTACAGGCGGTGTTGCTGCCAAGGGATAGCGGTGTGCAAACAAACACATCCTCATCGGCTCCTGATACGCCTGTCACAGAGAAGTTATCTAGTGTGGACAGATAAATATCTCCGTTAGCTGTGATATCCAGAGCGTCAATGTCCTCGCCGCTGCTGGTGGACAGCCCGACATCCGAGCCGTCGAAGTACAGCATCCAGCTTCCGCTGGTGTTCTCACCAAGAGAAATGGGGGTGAAAGCGAGAATGTCCTCGTCCGCCAGCCCGCTAAGGCCAGGCACCGCTGGATTACCGGTGGTCGAGAGCAGCAGGCGCCCGTCAGGAAGCAACGTCACCGAATCGATCTTCTCCGCGCTGGAATCGAGCCCGACATCCGAGCCGTCGAAATACATGGACCAGGTGCCGCTCGTTGTGTTGCCCAGCGAGGTAGCGTCGAACCGCAGGACATCGTACGCTGTGGCAGCGATGCCCTGTACGTTCACGTTCGCGCTGAATGCCATCAGGATCGTATCCGCATCCAGAACGGAGAAAGCGAACAGGTCCGGGCTGCCCACACCCACATCTGAGCCATCGAAAAACAGGCCCCAATTCGTGCCATCGAACTTCAAGATGTCTTCATCTGAGGACGAGACAGCGCCAACGGTCTGACTGCCCGTCAGGGAAAGATAAAGGCCATTACTGACCACAACCGGAGTCGCAGTGGGCGTGCGTGTCGGGGTCTGGGTCGGTGGAATGGTCGTATATTCCACGGCACCCATATCACAGCCGCTCCCCTGCGGACGGTAAACACCCTGCTGATCGGTTGCCGGGCATCCGGAGCTCGTCCCTGTATCAATGACCGGACTACCAGCCATGGGCATATGGACCAGCCGCGGCCCGGACAAGGTGCTGCTAATCTGAGGATCGACATGCAGGTTGTTGTTGCCGCTGGTGGGAATGCAACCCGACGTGTTCTCTATGAGACTGAAATTGACAGCTGCGATTGTTCCTTCGCAATCCGGGCTGGCAATCGAAGTCATATTGTTGGCAATGATCGTGTTAATGATGTTGAATGTGCCGTTTGCCCGGCTGACGCCCCCACCCCGGGACGCCTGGTTATAGGCAACTGTGGAATTCTGGATTGTGACAATGGCACTGCTGTTGAGTGAAGCATAGATCCCGCCCCCTGAGCCATTTGCACGATTGCCGCTGATAGTGCTATTAATTATCGTTAGCGTACCACTGTCGAGGAAGATGCCTGCTCCGTTGCTGCCCGCCTGGTTATTCCTGACTGTACTCTTCTTTAAAGTGAGGCTCCCATAGACGATGTAGATCCCTCCGCCATTTAGCGAGGTTGAATTCTCTACAATGAAATCTTCCACGATCGCGGTGCCGGTAAGATTGAGAATGCCGTTATTTACGCCCCCGCCATCAATAATCGAGGCTCCATCCTGGTATGAAAAATCGGAGCTCCAGCCGCCCGAGAGCTTGACATCTTTATTAAGGATCACCACGTTGGGAGTCCCGTTCGTCGAGAGCCTGTACCTTCCACCCGTAACGTAGATCACCGATCCATGATTTGCCTTGCCGATCGTCTCCTGGATATCCCGGCAGGGTGCAGCAGGACTCGTGCATGCGTTCCCGTTATTCCCGGTCGCGGCGTCCACGTAATAGGAGATCGGGGCACCGCCCTGGGTACTGAAATCCTGATCGATCAGATTCCCCGCGACATTGTCGTAACTCCGGCTGGCGGGTGAGAAGGTCTGCCCCTGCTTGGACGGTGCAATCGTCCCAGACCAGTTGTTAGCTACAGCGAGCGAATAATTTCCAAAGGAGTCGGTCATGGTGGTCTTGGTTATGCCATCGGTGTAACTCAAGACGACTCCCGGGATCATGGCATTTCCGGAGATCCAATGTACGTCCGGAGAGCAAACGCTGGAAGGCGACAGAGCACTGGCAGGATTTGCAAAGTAGATCCACCAATCGTTCGCAACCTGATCGGATCCGCAGCTCGGGAAGGTCGGGAACTGGCCAAACCAGTACATGAAGTAGCCGAGCTGTGAGCAGCCCCAGACGGTGCAGTCCACTGGCTCAGACACCTGAAGCGGGTCGCTTAAATTGGGGTAGTTTGAAAAATCGTCACAATTGGAAAGAACGGTTGACGGGTTGGAATAGTCGTAATTGTCTGTGCCATTGGGAGGGAAGTGCGAGCTTCCACAACCTGCATACGAGTAATTTTGCGACTGCGACTTGACCAGGGCAAACTTGTTCCAGTTATGGGAGGTGTTATTCTGCTGCCAGCCGCCATACACCTGAGACATTGTCGCTTCTGCCCGGTGGGTGAAGTTATGGACAGCCTCATCCACCGTCCGCTCGGGACTCGGTCCCATGATCGGAATGAGCCGGTTGCAATTGTGAGGGCCCGGTACGGGCGAGGAGTTGAACCAGTACCCGCCGGGACCGACCAGCGTCGACTCATAAAAACCGAACCAGGGCCCGTTATAGATCCAGACCTCGTCGAGCTCCCCGCGATTTGCCTTGCCGCAGATATCGAACTCGGGTGAGTTGACGATCTTGTTGTAATTTACCTCGGTCGGCTTGTGGTGAAGGTCTTCATCTGCGATCACCTCCAGATATTCCTCTTCTGTGTACCGAAAGCCATCAATGAGCTCGGGCCAGCCGCTGGTCACGATCGTAGTCTCTGTGACCACATAATTCATCTTGTTGTTCGTGGCTGCCTTGAAGAAATCTATGGTCTGCTGCGTGAGGGTGGCATGGTCACTCCAATGTAAATATTGGCTCAATTTCTGACCATTGCTCAGCAAGGGATCGTAAACAATGACATATACCTTCCTGGTAATCGCATCTGCGGGCAAGGATGCTGCTGAAAATGTCCTCGCATCGGACTGCTGCAATGCGGAAAGCTCGCTCTCGAGGCTGTGCGAGAGGAGATTGCCATCGGAAGAGAAAACCTTCACGTTGCCGAGTAGAGGCTTGGCATGTTTCGTCAATACAGGACGCAATCCGTCCGCACGCCCCGGCTGGGATGACCATTGCTTCGATGTTTTCTCTGTCAGATGAATCGAAAAGTCAACGCCGCGATGGTGGTATGTTCCACACCCGTCTGTTTCCCCATAACTTCTTGCTTCAACAACGGCCGTGATTCCCTGCCCAGCCAGCTCGGCTTGCACCTGGGCGGCGATATCAGGCTCGAAGGGACCTGTTGTCCACATCCAACCACCCTCCAGGTGACAGGACGGGTTTTCAAATGGAGGCGTGGGCGCTTTTTCAGCACTGGCTCGCATTGGAAGCGTGCCATAGATTCCGGCAAGGAGAGCAGCGATTACCAGGAGACGGAAACTTATGTTTCGATAACGACGGAAAACCACGATAACCTCCCAGCAGATAGAATTCCTGCCTGAAAAGAGAGATACTTTTTCAGCCTGTATAGCGGTTGAGTGAGCAGACCAGCAGGGATATCGCAGACAAGACGAACCGTGCCAGGTTAAAGTTACAGCTCAGGTTCTCCGTCTAGCCCCCTTCTATTCCATATTATGCAAGAGAATAGTATTTAGCTTTTCCGTATTAATCGGGCAAATAACTTTTCATATTCTGCCGCAATGGAGTCCGGATTGTATGCTTTCTTGATGGATTCGATATCCCCGCGGTGCTTCTCTGGTTCGTCCAGAACCTCAAGGAGACAAGCCGCTAAATCAGCCGAATCCCCGATTTGCGCGACACGTCCCATGCCGTGCATCAGCACGGGCTGGCGCACCCCCGGCAACGCCGAAGGGACAGACGGCACGCCGTTCATCATTGCTTCGATCTGCACAAGCCCGAACGCCTCGGTGGAGTTGAGCGAGGGCACAGTCAGCACGTCCAGGTTGGGATAGTAGGCAGCCATTTCCACCGGATCCAGGTTGCCGAGGAACGCCCAGTGTCCGCCAATCTCATACTCGCGAATGCGCGGCATGAGCCGGTCGGAGTACGCCTGCTCGCCCATTACATTTTGATATGTACCGGCAAATAGGACCTGGGCTTTCGGATACTTTTTTAGAATGATGGGAAGTGCATCGAGCAAAACCTCCACCCCTTTTTCGGCGGCAAAGCGCGCCGCCATGCCGATCACAGGTCGCCGCTGCCGGGTGTGATGCTTCTCCGCAAACGCTTCCACCGCGCCCGGAAGCGGATCTGGCAGCTCCACCGGTGGCAGAATGGGAGTGAGTTTGGACGCGTAGCGCGAGAGGTAAGGTGAATGATCGGCGTAGTCCTGAGTATAGGTCACGATGTGATTTGCCAGCTTCCCAGCCATGTTGTTCTGGAAATCCACCACCGCATTGACAAAGCGGTTGAAGAAGCCAGGCGGCAGCAGCAGGTCACAATGATAGGTCAGCACAGCCGGCTTCCCGAAGAGACGCCCGCGCAATGCAATACCCGGCGCGTCGAACTGGGGCAGGTGCATCTGGACAACATCATGTTGTGCAACGAGCTTCGTCGCCACCAGACCGATGGTTGGGGCAATCACCCCCTTGCTAACGCGCGCCGCCACGGGGACACGTACAATTTTCACCCCGTCCATGGTCTCTTCGAGCAGCAGAGACGGGTCATATTGCATGGTCAGCACCGTCACCTGATGCCCGCGCTTGACGAACGCCCGCGCCAGCCGCTCCGCGTAAATCGTAAGCCCTGACGTATGCGGACGGTAGTATGTAAGGACTGTAAGGATTTTCATGTGGCTTTCTCTCGAGGCTATTTCCCGGAGAGCGCTAAAGATTATAACGCAGAGAGATGCAGCCTTATCGCTGATACAATCGTCCATCGAGGCGATGGATGATCAACAGACAGCGGTATATCACCTGGCTCATAGATACCCTGCGCGAAGCCGCCTGGGCTCCGCTGGCTGTCCTTGGCTTCTATGCCCTGGGGCTTGCCCTGCATCTCTTCGATCTATACCCGTTCCTGGACATCCCCACTCATTTCTTCGGCGGGGTCGTGATCACCTATTTCTATCGTGTCGCCATCCGGCATTCGCAAGCACTCGTCGGGGAGATTCCCTTGCCCATCCAGGTGCTGCTCGGCTTCACCGCTGCCGGAACCACCACGATTCTCTGGGAGTTCTATGAAAACCTTGCCGACCGCTTCCTCGGCACCCGGATGGTGCGCGGACTGGAAGATACCATTGTAGATTTATTTGTCGGGCTCTTGGGCGCGCTGGTCTTGTCTGTGTTTTATCGACGCCGCTAATGTGTTCGGCGCTCTCGGGCGCCGGTCCATACGCTACCAAACGCCTCCGTTTTTTTCGACAGCTTAGAACAGCTCTTTATTTGCCTTCACCCACTCAAACAGCCTCTCAATCCCCTCTTCCAGGTCGATCTTCGGCTCCCAGCCCAGCTCGTTTTTTGCTTTACTGGTATCCGCATAGAAGACTCGCTGGTCGCCGGGCCGCCAGTCTGCCTGCGCGACCTCGATCTTCTTCCCAAGCAGCCGCTCGAGGATCGGACCAAACTCGGCCCACACCGCCATCACATTGCGCGGTCCTCCACCCATATTGTAGACCTCGCCCTTAGCGCGATCGATCTTCTCAATGGCAGCGTCATAAGCATCTAGCAAATCGTTGACATGTAATACATCGCGCACTTGCTTGCCATCCCCGTAAATCGTAATTTGCCGCCCGGTCACTGCCGCAATCGTCATCCATGCCAGCCAGCCCTGGTCCTCCACGCCGAACTGCCGCGGACCGTAGATACAGCTTTGACGAAAGACCACTGAGCGCAGTCCATAAATACGCGCATAATCGCGCACATATTGATCGCCTGTGCCTTTGCTGCAGCCGTACGGCGAATGGAAATCAAGTTGTTGTTCCTCAGAAGCCCCCTGGATCAAATCTTTATACCGCCAGCGCGTGGCTTCTTCGATGATTTCAACGTCTTCCATGCCGCCGTACACTTTATTTGTGGAAGAATAAATGAAAATCGGATCCCGGCCCGATAGGCGTGCAGCTTCGAGAGCGTTAAAGGTGCCCAGCGCATTGATCTCGAAGTCTTCTCTAGGATTGATCACGGAGGTGGTGACAGCCACTTGTCCCGCCAGGTGGACGATCACGTCCGCATTTTTGGCAGACTCCGTCAAGAGGTCTGCATCGCGCAGGTCGCCGACGATCAGCCCGAAGGTGTCCTTGCCAAACTCTTCCTCCAGCCATGCGATATTGCGCGAGGCGCCCGCCCGGGACAGGTTGTCGTAGACGGTTACATTCTCGCCGCGCTCCAGCAGCCTGTGGACATAATTCGAACCAATGAAGCCGGCGCCGCCGGTGATGAGGTAGTGACGCTTCATACATTGCTCCTGTAGCTCACTCGATGAGGTGTTCGTCGTCGGAATAAGAATACCATGATGACGCCAAAAACAAATCCGCCAATATGCGCCCACCAGGCAATCCCACTCTCCCCGGCGCCCTGAATGGAAAACAAGCCTGAATACAATTGCGATACGAACCAGAAGACCAGGAAGAACACCGCCGGTATTTCTACGATAGTGAAAATGAACAGGATCGGCACCAGGCTGGCGATCCGTGATCGCGGGACCATGATAAGATACGCGCCCAGCACTCCCGCCACCGCGCCGCTTGCCCCGATCATCGGCACGGCACTTTCTGGTAAGACGTAGGTCTGCAGGAGCCCGGCGGCGACACCGCTCAGGAGATAAAAAATCAGATAGCGGATTTTGCCCATT
>DATHTH010000302.1:0-3388 GCA_035463495.1 Anaerolineales bacterium
CTTCTCCCAGGTTCAGGAACTGCGCCGCGACGCTGTACACGAAGGCAACCGAGATCGCCAGCGAAATGAGGGTCATCATACCCGGCGTGCGCTCGCGCAGCTCCGGGACTGCCATCTGCAGGAAGGGAATCCCACCGTAGATAAAGATAATGACGGAGAAGACAAAGGGGATCCACTCACTGAAAGGGAAGGCTGGCGGCGTGAAGCCGAGCCACATCTGGATCATCGCGCTGTATAACAGAACGGGAATGCTCAAAAGCAGGCTCCACCAGAAGCGGACCCGGAACATCTGCTCATGGCCGGTGTGGTCGGCGCCATGGGCAGAGTGGACTTCGTGCAGCATGCCCTCCTTTGCCGGCATGGGATGCTCGGGGTGCGTTCCGTGGGAAGAGTGTCCTTCCGTAGAATGCCCGGAATGATCGTGCGTGTTATGCTGATTGTGCTCGGTCATCGTACCCTCACCCGATCCAAACTCTCTCCGATGGGCTCCTCGTTATCTCTATGTGATCTCAAAACTGTCCTTTTGAGCGTAGCGAAGGATCTCTGACACCGAAAATCGAGACTCTCACCGCACTGCGTTCGGCGCAAGTATCGATCGCTGAAGAGCGCTCCCTCACACGGTCCCCAAACGGTGTCGCTTCGGGAGAGTGACATGGCGTTTTTGAGACAGATCCGAGAAGAGCCCGAAGTCTATCTTGAAAATATACCACTTAAAGGCGGGAGAGGAATCGATAGGCGTGTGGAGGAATATAATAGAAAGGACGCGGTTGGACCCTGGTAAGAGACTCTGAAAGCGCAGAGCAGCATACTGCTGCGAGAATACACACTCAAGGAAATCACCATGCGAATAGGTTTAGTCACCGATAGCGTAGGACATCTGTCATTTGATGAATTGCTGGAAAGTGCTGCCGGTCTGGGAATTCAGACGCTCGAGTTTGGGTGCGGCGGGTGGTCCTCGGCGCCGCACCTGAATCTGGATTTGCTTCTGGCCAATGAAGCCGAAAGGGCAAATTTTGCCGCGAAGATCCGTGATCACGGTCTGGAAATCAGCGCGCTGAACTGCTCGGGTAACCAGCTCGCGCCCGGAGAGCGAGGAAAATTGAACGACCGGGTGGTTCGCAATACGATGAAGCTGGCTCAGCTCCTCGGCGTGCGGCGGATCGTCATGATGTCCGGTCTACCGGGCGGACCCGGCGACCAGAACGCGAACTGGATTACAACCGCCTGGCCCCCCGAAGTCCACGAAATCCTGCGTTACCAGTGGGAAGATGTCGCCATCCCGTACTGGAGGGACCTCGTCCGGCATGCCCGCGAGCACGGAATCGAAAGGATATGTATCGAGCAGCATGCCGGTCAGATCGTGTACAACACCGAAACATTGCTGCGACTGCGTGAGGCAGTCGGGGAGATGGTGGGAGTCAATCTGGATCCCAGCCATGCTTTCTGGATGGGAGGCGACCCGTTGCGGGCGATCCGCCACCTCCGGGGCCTGATCTATCACGTCCATGCCAAGGATACTCGCATCGATCCTCACAATCGCGAGATCAACACGCTGCTCGAGACCAAGCCCAATGAACGTGTCGCCGAGCGCTCCTGGAATTACGTGACCCTGGGCTATGGTCATTCCGAGATCTGGTGGCGTGACTTCGTGACCCAGTTGAAGCAAAATGGTTACGACGACGTCCTAAGCATCGAACATGAAGACCAGAGCCTGCCGCCCCTTGATGGAGTCCGCAAATCTGTTGAATTGCTGCGTACCGTCATGTGAACAGCGTTGACCGGAGCGTCAAAGAGGCCTTATCCCAAACGCTCATGCTATGCCCCCGTAAATTTCGCAGTTGCCGCGGAGCGGGTGTGCACATCGAGCTTTTCAAAAATCGCTTTCAAATGCCTCTTGACAGTATTGGTGGTAATGACCAGTCTCTCGGCGATTTCCTTGTTCGTCAGGCCCTGTGCAAGTAGGTCCAGCACCTCTCGTTCGCGTTCCGTCAAGGTGCTTAACTCACTCCGGGATCTGGAGATCTGTTTTGTTTCTTCGATCACGCGGCGAAACGCGGCGCGATCAAACGCCTGTTTTTCGATGTATGCCGCGATGGAATGCTCGGCATAGATCCGCTGGATCTCTTCCGGCTCTGAGACGCCGCTCACAACGACGGTCGAGATACCTTCTGTTTTTGCTGCCGCCAGCAGCTGGTATCCATCCAGGTTCGGATCCTCATTGCTCGCATCTTGCAAAGACAGGTCGATGACCGCCAGTGTAAATTTTGGCGAAGCCCGGCGAAAGTAGCCGAACGCATCCCCAAAGCTCGCGCAGGTCCGCACATCGAAACCGGCATCCCCAAGCAATTCCTCTAAAATGCTTCTCCAGCCGGCATCGTCTTCTACGACGAGCGCCTTTCCACTCGGATGCTTCGGTGCACCGGACTGTCCTTTAGCGGTGATCGAGCTTGTTGAAGCCGATACCGGGGCCTGCGAGGCGAGCACGGGCGGGCTGACCAGGATCCGGTAGACAAAGTCACGGAACTGGCTGCGCTGGAAGCTTTCCTTGCGCAGGAAGGTAAATGCTCCATAATCCGTCAGCGCCGTGACGGCGAGCTCGACGGTTGCATAGCCGGTGAGCAGGATGGCGCGGCAGTTGGGGTCGAGCCGCCGGATGGCATCCAGCACGCGCAGTCCATCGTAGTTATTATGGTCGTTGGGGGAGAGCGAAAGGTCCACGACCGCGACGCGATGGGGCTGGGCCTTGAGGGCTAGTGTCGCTTCTTCCAGGTTCGTGGTGATGTCTACCTCGAGCCCACAATCGGTGAGGATCTCACTAATGATCTGCTGCCACGAGTGGTCGTCTTCGACGACGAGGGCGCGCAAAGCCTGTACAGTCATGCGCGCTCCAGATCCACAGAGGGCAGGCGCAGCCGGAATGTGGTGCCGTGATCGCCGTCGCTCTCCACTGAGACCGAGCCGCCCAGGCGGGTCATCAGGGTCTTGACCCACCACAAGCCAAATCCCAGTTTCCCGGGCTGCGTAGAGGTTCGCGAGAAATTCAATTCAAAGATCTGCCGGTGGAGCTCCGGCACGATGCCCGGTCCGCTATCGGTGATTTTGATTTCGACCCAATCCGCTGCAGATGTGCCGTGGATAAGGATCGAGCCGCTCTCATTCATGGCGGCAATTGAATTCTCGATCAGGTTCCTGAATACAAAGGTGAGGCTTTGCCTGCCCGCGATCACAGCGGGTAATGGCTCCAGGTCCTGCAGTTCCACCCGGACGCCGGATGGGACACGAACGGTCTCGATCGCGGCCTGGATACAGGGGAGGATTTTGACTTTCTCCAGACGGATCGGCCGCAAATGAGAAAGGTTTTCCTGCACGATCTGCATCGCATCTGCCG
>DATHTH010000303.1:0-2739 GCA_035463495.1 Anaerolineales bacterium
GAAGCAACGAATTCCAGGGCGCGTTCTCCGGCCTGAAGCGAGCGCGCGTCCGGGACGGGATGACCACCCTCCATGATGCGGTAACCGCCGCGCGCGTCGGGAGGAGCGAACTTCGTGACGGCCAGTCCACCCGCCAGCGGGATCTGCGCGGCAAGGGCGTCCATCATCGGGAGTGCCGCCTTGCCGATCGCCAGCCCATACACGCGCCCTTCCAGCCGGGGAAGGAATTTTTGAACGGCTGTGTACGGATCCACTGCTTCCAGCGATGCAGCCATGATCCGCATGATGCGCTCGTCCTGCAGGCTATGGGTTGCAAATCGCCGGATATCCATATCTGTTATCATATCAGAAACATTGTTGCGGAGGGCTGATGTCGAAACCAAGAGTGTTTGTCACACGCCGTATTCCGGAAAAAGGACTGGAGGCGGTCAGGGATTTCTGCGATGTAGATCTATGGCACCATGACCTTCCACCCACGCGTGCTGAGCTGCTGGAGCATATCCGCGGCGTAGAGGGCTTACTATGCCTGCTCACAGAAAAAATCGACGGGGAAGTCATGGATGCGGCTGGAGGGCAATTGAAGGTCATCAGTAACCATGCAGTCGGATTCGATAACATTGACGTGAAGGCAGCCACGCAGCGCAAGATCCCGGTCGGGAACACACCCGGCGTTTTGACGGATGCCACCGCCGACTTTACCTTTGCGCTGCTGATGGCGACCGCGCGGTGCATCCCCGAGGCGGAGCGCTATGTCCGTCAGGGGAAGTGGAAGACCTGGGAGCCTATGCTGCTGCTCGGGGTCGATATCAGAGGTGCAACCCTGGGCTTGATCGGCTTCGGGCGGATCGGCAAAGCTGTAGCGCGCCGCGCCCGCGGCTTCGACATGCACGTGATCTATTACGATCCCAGCGAACCGGAGCCAGATCCTGAGCTGAATGCCAGCCCTGTCGATTTTGAGACGCTGCTCAGGAACTCAGATTTTGTCTCTCTGCACACGCCCCTGACCCCCGATACGCATCATCTCATCGACGCGGCAGCGTTATCGAAAATGAAACCGAATGCCGTGCTGATCAATACGGCACGCGGACCGGTTGTGGATCCGGATGCGCTCTATGAAGCGTTGAGAGAGAAACGCATCTTCGGCGCGGGGCTGGATGTCACCGACCCTGAGCCGCTGCCCATGGACAGCCCGTTGCTGTCGCTGGATAATCTTGTGATCGCGCCGCACCTCGGCAGCGCCAGCAAAACCTCGCGCGAGCAGATGTCCTGGATGGCAGCGCAGAATTTGATCGCGGGCTTGAAGGGCGAGCGCTTGCCGAATTGCGTCAACCCGGAGGTGTATGGAAAGTAGTGTTTCCTTCGAAGACAGGAGATTGCTTCGCCCTACGGCGCTCGCAATGACAGAAACGAAAAAGAAGGCTGGCGGGTGCCAGCCTTCTTCCATAATTTGTTCAGAGCCTACCTGGTGAAGCTGAAATTCGCACGATGTACGGTGCCGTCATTCAGCTGGATCACCAGCTGGCGACAAGAGTTTGCCCACGATTTATTGGTTTTCCATACGTACGTATATGTATCCGTGAGTGGATCGTAGGATAGGCTGCTTGCGCCGGCCGTGACCGTATCCTCCAGCTCGCTTGCTGGAGCACTTGCATCACAAGTAATTACCTGTGACTTGGGATAGCCAGAGGCAAAGATGCTCAAGCCCTGATCCCCGCTCAGGCTGAACTTGACGGGGACACCCTGTCCCGCCTTGACTGTGTTGAAGGTCGGGAGGTTTTCGATCGGCGAGAAGAAACCATTAAAGTTGTAGATCACGCTGACGGTAGCCGAGTCGACGGCAGTCAGCCCGCCGCTGTCGGTGACCTGGACATGGATTGTGTAGGTTGCCGGAGCTGTGAGCGAAGTCGCGTCGAACGTTGCCGTCTGTCCGGGTGTTTCAAAGGAACCGTTATTGTCCAGATCCCACTCGTACGTCAATGTGTCATCGTCGGGATCCGCACCCGTGGCACTAACGCTCACCGAGCTCCCTTCATTGACACTGTAAGGGCCACCGGCATCCACTGTGGGAGTCCGGTTGGGGATATCAAGATTCAAGCCGACGATCACGGGATCGTGGTCGGATGTGCGGAATTCATTCGGTTCGTAGAGCGGGAGAGAATCCGACTCTTCTTCAAATGCCGCCTCATCGGCAGTGCGCTGATCATCGTTGTAGTCAAATAGCGGGATCTCATCGGCGTTAATATGCCACTCGGCCACATCCGTCACCTGCGGAGTCAGACTGGGATTGGAAAGCGCGTGGTCAAGATAACCAAGCTGGGCATCGAAGACGTAGCCGTAGGCGCTCGGCCCACCAAAGGCTGCCACCAAGTCGGTGTAGCCGGCATTCTGCAGGGCGACGATCGGGTCTTCCTTGGCATACGAGTTGAGATCGCCGATGATCAAGACATCGGAGTCGCCGCTGCCTGTCGGGTCAGACGCAAGCCAGTCTGCCAGAGCCTGAGCAGCCAGCGTGCGAGTGCCGTTGCAATTGCCCTGACCGGTTGTTGTATCGTCATCGCTGGGGCCACAGCCCGAGCCCTTGCTTTTGAGGTGGTTGACAACCACGGTAAAGCGTGCGCCGGTCGCATTTTCTTCAAAGGTCTGTGCCAGAGCCGGGCGATTGCGGGTATCGACAAAGCGCGGGTCCACACTGCTGTCGAGGATGGCGAAATCGCCAACTGGTGTAACGGTGGACGATTT
>DATHTH010000304.1:0-11838 GCA_035463495.1 Anaerolineales bacterium
GGAGTGTCTGTGAGAGGCGACGAAGAGGCATTGGGGGAAGGCATCCGCCAATTGTACTCAGATCCCCTGAGAAAAGTGTGGGGGATGGCGTAGGGAGGCGAACTCGTATCAGCTTTTGATGGTTGAGGGTGTGTCCAGCTGCATGCGCGGGGTGCGGCGGTAGGGAGACGGCTGCCCGGTGAATGCTTTGCTTAGCCAGTCTGCCAGCTCATCGAGAGCAAATGCTTCCTGGTTGTTCAACACGGTCTGGAGGTCGGTCAGATTCTTGCTCAGCGCATCAAGCTGTGCGCGGAAGTTTTCGAATGTTTCCGGGGTGGCTTTTTCACGCAACTGCCGCGAGGCTGAGTGAGCCCTGTCGACTACCTGCATAGCATTGTGAATGTACTCGGTCATCAAGTCCCAGTCTGTCATGGCGTGCTCCTCTCTGGAACCGACCTGTTCCACTACTACAATAGCACGAGTCGGGCTTGATTACAACTAGCCGGTTGCGCGAGCGAGATCTGTTAGCTCTTCGATCAGCGGGCGCAATGACCGGGGCATGGATGAGTCCGTCGCGTAGACGGTATGCATGTCATTTCCGGCTACCACCGTGACGGTGTATTCATGCTCGTCCGGTTCGGCGTGCAGATCGTGCACGAACGGAATGTCGAAAAAATGTGACTCATCAAGCAGTCGCTCGAGGCGTTGGGCGGCTGAGGCTGAAAGACTGTTGAGGTCCAGATCCAGATTCATCTGGCTGAGCCCGCTTCCCCCGGTTCTTCTGTAATTGATCATCGTCATTTTTACCTGCCTGTGGATGCTTTCCTACCCGCGCATCAAGCGGTATAAGAGGCTTTTGGAATGAGTAGAGCGTAACATTACGAGCAACGACTCCAGGTTGGATGTGCCAATCTGGCTGTGGAGTAGAACGAGCGGACAGGCATTCTGTTTCGTGCGAGTTATATCGCCCGGGCACCATGAGATCGTCGATGTCATCGCTGGCTCCTGTTCATCGACAAGCATGTCTGAGACCGAGATTAAATTCACATGAAATAAACCAGTAACTGGCTTAGGATTGCCTCGTTATAGAGGTCGTGACGGAAGCAATTTCCAATCGAAGAGGGAACGCATAGAACGATAGAAAGGAGTTACTATGAAACATAAAGTTGCTGCACTATTTTCGATAGTGATCCTGACGGCCGTATTCATGAGTGCCTTTGCCTCGCCGCCCCAGACGGGTGCGTTTCAAGAGACGGCTGTCCCGCCTGAAGTGACGGTCGTGGTTCCAACCGTTGTGCTGGGGACCCCGGGCGTGCCTGTCACCGGCGCTGAAGGCGCTCCCACCGGTTTATGGACTCTAATTCTCTTTGGTCTGCTGGGCTTGCTTGCCATGGCTTTTCTGGTGGCGATGTTTTCACCCCGACGGACAGTGGCTCACGATCATCACGATCACATTGATACACCGCCGCACGATCACGGCGTGTAACGCTCATGGGTTACGCGAGACCCTACGAAAGTCTTCGCTTATCTCCTCTCCACTGCCCCTCATTTTCGCTGGTCATAAAATGAGGGGACACAGAGAAGGCGATTTTTTTTGATAGCGGATCCTGGATGGTGTGTTTATATGGGGGCGCTTCTTTTTGGGCAGTTTCACCGGGCGACGAGCCTGGTGTGTGCTGATCGAGATGTAAAAGGATACAGGAGGTTATGATGAGAGTTGGAGGAAGGGCTTTGCGGCGCTCGCGGTCGAACCGCTTTATTGCGGGTGTCTGTGGCGGTCTGGAGGAATTTTTTGGGCTGGATGCGTTCTGGTTCCGGCTGGGATTTTTGATCGCGCTTCTGCCAGGCGGCGTGCCGGGCATCGTGCTCTACTTGATTATGTGGCTAATCGTCCCCAGCGAATGAACACCGATAGCGGAACGCGCCTTCATCCGGGATGTTTCAGGCCGCTTGAAACGGTCAACGAGGTGGCAGAGGAGATAACTGCCAGATCGGTAGACTTTATGTGGATACGATTCGCTAAGGCGAAGGTGTAACACTGCTTGGCGGCTCCGTGGTGTGAGTGGAAGTTGGAGGCGACACTGGGGTCTCCGTGTCGGTAGGAGGCGGGGAGGTGTTCGTCGGTGTGGGCGGGATCGGCGTGTTGGTAAACGTATCGGTCGGCACCGGTGTCAGAGTTGCAGTGGAGGTGGGCGTACGCGTAAAGGTGTTTGTAGGAACCGGGGTGTTGGTAGGCAGAGGGGTGGGAGTCCGGGTCGGCGGGCGGGAAGTTGGCGTCGGACGTGGACGTCGGGTCCGTGTCGCAGGCGGGCGCGTAAAGGTCGGTCGCAGGGTGGCGGTCTCTGTGGGTTCGGGGGTGAAGGAAGCTGTCCGTGTGGGAATGGCGGTGGGCGTGGGGACGAATTCCGTAACCGACTGCTCTGTGAAAGCCACGGCTGTGTTCAGGTTGGAGACAGCCAGCTCCACGATATTCAGCGGAGGCATAGTCACCGGGACATAATTCTCCAGGTCCGTCATCGCCATCGCGGAGACGCTGCAGAGCAAGCTGAATCCCACCACCCCCGCAGCCAGAATCGTCAATGGACCCGAATATTCCCGGACTTTCACGCGGATTGCTCTCCTGTTTGCATTTTCAAAGACGAAGGCTCGATGCTCGCAGCAGTGTTAGCTTTTATTGATTGACAGAACGTCGTGCCAGGATTATCCCATGATTCGAGCGTACTTTAATGAAGTATTCATTACAAACTTACCCCGGGGATGCCTCAATATCCTTTCGACTGCAGCCACTCAATATGGGCGGCGAGGCTGTCGAGCCCGGGAAACATGGAAAAGCGGTCCACGCCATACCGGTTGAGGGTTTCCTTCAGGCTGGCGCGGATCTGGTTCGGGATGACGATCTTGTCCATGTCCTCCGAGCTAAACGGCTGATGCGGGTCCGGGTGGATCGTGAACAGACCGCCCTGTGTGGTGATGCGCCGGGTGAGATGCCTGGGAATGAATTTTCCGACCTGCCGGTACCTAAAAGGGTCCTGGTGTTCCTCTACGTCGATATAAGACTGGTTACGATAGGCATAGATCACACTGTCATCTTCGTTTTTCTGTTCCACCGCGAAATAGCAGGCGACCAACGGATTTCCGGTCCAGTCCAGCAGGCGTGTCGGCAGCCCGTATTGCTGCCCCAGCGCCAGCCAGTCCCAATCGTTGGTAGGCATAAAATCGAGGTAGGGGAGCGACTGTTCCTTGAAGAGCCGCAGGATCTCCTTTTCATTCCACTCTTTCGATCTCGCCGAGTCCGGCGGCACAATGCGGCCGATCTTTGGGATCAGTGGAAACTGCACCGATTTCATCCCGCGATAAATGACGCTGCGGGCATCGAAATTTTCGATGACCTCGTGAAGCTCGCCGAATGAGTTGATCACGATCTCCTTCATTTCACCTTTCCTTCCTATCATCCGCGAGTATAGCTGGAGTGCAGGTTAAAAAGGCTCGCCGTCGGAGTGAGGGGGCACCCGGACAGCGAGCAACGGTATCTTACACGGTTCTTGTGTCTGTGCCTATCGCAAGGGGTCGCGCTGCTGCCCCAGGGTAAGTCAAGTTTCCTTGTCCCGCTCTGCAATTTATTGGATGCCTGATGGATCCCAGGGGATCCCTCGACGCGATCAGCGTACTATATGGATGAACTGGAAACGCCAGTGGGTGGATTTTCGGCATACTCCACAGCCGATGAAGGCGGATCGATAATCTTGAAGTACTCGGTGAAGCCGACCAGATCCAGCGCTTCCAGAACTCGTGCAGGGACCTGAGTCAGCACCAGCTCACCGCGATTGCCGCGCCTGCTCGTCTTCTGCGCGTTTGCCAGGGCGCGGAACCCGGCGCTGGACATATACTCCAGCTGACTCATGTCGATCACCAGCTTGAACTTGCCGCGCCGCCGGGCAGCCTCAAGAACCTCTTCCAGCCGGGCCGCTTCGACACTGTCGACGCGACCTTTTATCGCAATCATCTCTACATGATTGAGCTCTTCGGTCGAGATCTGCATGGGGTGTCCTCCTGACTTCAAAAGTCTGGCTTGGCGCGGTGGAGTGGTGGCTGTATTTTCTCACAGATGCCGGTTACCGTCCAACCCTTGCATAATCTCCGCGACACTCCCTGAACTGCAACTACGCGCCGGAAGAGTATGTAACAAAATGTAACCTGCTCGTCTATTGACTTCTCTTCCTCCTTCGGTACAATGAGTACAAATCGCATAGTTTCTTAATCAAAGCATGAGGAGTGTTTGCAATGGACGTGAGGAGACTGGCCGTTCGTCATTTTTGGATTTCTTGTTTGAGCATTCTGGGACTTCTTACGGGGGTCATTGCACCATCGCCTGCATTCGCATCGCATACAACTGAACCGGCTACCGTAACGCTTGTCGGCTCCCTCCAGCAGGAGCTGGGCTGTTCGGGGGATTGGGACCCTGCTTGCGCCGCTACCCACCTTGCCTACGATGCGGCTGACGGTGTCTGGCAGGGCACATGGAGCCTACCAGCAGGAACCTGGGAATACAAAGCCGCGCTGAACAATAGCTGGGACGAGAACTACGGTGCGAACGCAACCGCGAATGGAGGCAACCTCACTTTTACCCTGGATACCCCGGCCGACGTCAAGTTCTATTACGATCACAAGTCGCACTGGATCACGAGCCGGGCGAACGCGACCATCGCAACCGTCCCGGGCAGCTTCCAGAGCGAGCTGGGTTGCCCGGGGGACTGGCAGCCCGACTGTCTGCGCTCGTGGCTGCAGGACCCTGACGGGGATGGAACGTATACTTTTGCCACCAGCGAAATTCCTGCGGGAAATTATGAGGCAAAGGCAGCTATCAACGAAAGCTGGGACTTGAACTACGGTGAGGGCGGTGCTGAGAACGGCGCGAATATCCTCTTCAACGTCCCCGCGGAGGACCTGCTGGTTACGTTTACCTATAATGCCACGACTCACATCCTGGATATTGAAGTGGCAGAGCCTCCGGAGACGGTTGTGACGCTGGTTGGCGACCTGCAATCCGAGCTGGCCTGCTCAGGTGACTGGGATCCCGGCTGCGCCGCGACCGATCTTGCCTTCGACGAGGAGGACGATGTCTACCAGGGAGTTTTCAACGTGCCGGCGGGCGGCTTTGAATACAAGGTCGCTCTCGACCGCGGCTGGGACGAGAACTATGGGCGTTTTGCTCAGCTGAATGGTCCCAACATCCCGCTCACCGCGGACGGCAGCCCTGTTAAGTTTTACTATGATCACAAGTCGCACTGGATTACAAGCAACCGGAATGCAGCCATCGCTGTCGCGCCGGGCAACTTCCAGTCCGAGCTGGGCTGCGCAGGCGATTGGGACCCCGGCTGCCTGCGCTCGTGGCTGCAGGATCCGGACGAAGATGGCATCTATACGTTTGAGACCACCACACTGCCCGCAGGAAATTACGAAGGGAAGGTAGCGCTCAACGAAAGCTGGGATGAGAATTATGGGCAGGGCGGCATTCCGAACGGCGCGAACATCGCGTTCTCGGTCCCTTTTGACCATGCCAGGGTCACGTTCCGCTACGACGCCGGCACGCATGTCTTGACAATCCTCTCCGGATTTGGGGAGGATAACAACATCGCCTGGGACGGCTTGCGCCATGATTCGCGTGACACTCTTTACCGCACACCGGGCGGGGCGGTACCGGCTGGCACAGATGTCCTTCTGCGTTTCCGCACATTCCGCAACGATGTGACCGGTGTGTCTGTGCGTTTCTTCGATTTGAACGCGGGTGCACAGCGCTTGGTGCCGATGAGCCTCGCCGCCGCAGATGTTCCCTGTTACCAGGCGGGCCTTGAGTCATTCACCTGTGATTTCTGGCAGGTGGAGCTCGACGAAGTCGACCCGAATAACCTCTGGTATCGCTTCATCATCACCGACGGCTCGGATACCGATTACTATGCCGACAATACCGCCGCGCTGGACGGCGGGCTCGGCAGCCCTACGGAAGACCCGGTGGACAATAGCTACGCGCTGATGTTCTACGATCCCGCATTCACCGCGCCAGCCTGGGCGCAGAGCGCCAGCATCTACCAGATCTTCCCGGACCGCTTCCGCGACGGACGCGCCAACAATAATCCGAAGACGGGCGATATCCGCTACGATGACCCGGTCCTGAAACTGCCCTGGGGCACTCTGCCCGAAGGCTACTGCCGCAACTACGCGGATGCAGCCACCAATTGTCCATGGCGCTTCGATACCACTCCGCCGGATTGGAGTCCCGAGAAGGAAGGACCGCGCGGGCGCGATTACTTCGGCGGCGATCTGATGGGTGTCAGCCAGAATCTCAATTACTTGAAATCTCTTGGCGTCAATACTATCTACTTCAATCCGATCTTCGACGCCGGCTCCAATCACGGCTACGACACGCAGGATTTTTACAAGATCGATCCATACTTTGGCACGCAGCAGGACTGGGCGAATCTGGTGCGCCTTGCCGATCAGCAGGGCATCCGCATTGTGCTGGACGGCGTCTTCAACCATCTCTCCTCCGACAGCCCCATCTTCGACCGCTATCAGCATTACACGACTGTCGGCGCCTGCGAATCTCTTGCCTCTCCGTACCGGAGCTGGTTCACATTCCACGATGTGACTCCCGGGTCCGGCGCCTGTGTGGGCAGCACCGGCGTGCCCAACTCTGCCAACTACGACGGCTGGTTTGGTTTCGATTCCATCCCGGTCATCAACAAGAACCTGCCGGAAGTCCAGCAATATTTCTTGACGGGACAGAACAGTGTCTCGCGTTACTGGCTGCAACAGGGGGCCAGCGGCTGGCGCATGGATGTCTCCGGCGATCCCAGCTTCCCGAACGGCTACTGGGAGACGTTCCGCGATGTGACTAAGTCCACCGACCCCGAGTCACTGCTGATCAGCGAGACCTGGCAGAAGGACAGCACCCTGTTGCGCATGCTGCGCGGTGATCGCCTCGATACCACCATGAACTATCGCTTGCGCGATGCGGTGATCGGCTTCCTGGCGCCGCAGCCGTTCGACTCAAAGGGCTTTGCCGATAGCGGCCGTATCATCCTGCCCTCCGAGTTCGCGGCGCGGCTCGAGTCAGTCCGGGAAGATTATCCGGATGCCGCCTATTATTCCCTGATGAACCTTTTGGACAGCCACGATACCGAGCGCCTGCTGTGGACACTAACGCCCGGTTCCGAAACGCGTGCAGACAAGGAGCAGAACACTGCGAACGTAGCGGAGGGTAAGTTGCGACAGCGGCTTGCCTCCCTGATCCAGTTTACCGTCCCTGGCGCCCCGACTGTTTTCTACGGCGATGAGGTCGCTCTCACTGGCGACGACGATCCTGACGATCGACGAACCTATCCGTGGCCGGGACCTGGCACGACACGCGATCTGAATATGCTGGCGCACTACCAGACCCTGAACACACTGCGGCGCACCAACGAAGCGCTGGTTCAAGGTGATTTCCGTGCGCTCCTGGCAGACGACGAATCTGGTTTGGTTGCCTTCGGGCGCAAAACGAACAGCCAGGCGGCGATCATCATTATCAATCGCAGTAATGAGACTCAGTCCGGCGAGATCCCCGTCGACAGCTATCTGCCCGATGGGGTCATCCTGACCCAGGCATACCTGGTAGGGACAGGCGGACCCGGTTCCGTCACGGTGGCGAATGGCGCGATCAACGGCTCTGTCGGCCCGATGAGCGCGGTCATCCTCCTGACCGGGAGTGTGGATCTCGCGCCGCCCGCGGCCCCCTCTGGCTTGCAGGTCACCGAAGAAGTGGACGGCTCGGTCAGCCTGGCATGGACCGTCGTCCCCGGTGCTGCGGGCTACAATGTCTATCGCAGCTTCTTGAGCGGCGGCGGCTGGGAGAGAGTGAACGGTGATCTGCTGACCTCGGCAGAGTTCACAGATGAAGGTTTGCAGAACGCCCGCCCGTACTATTATGTGGTCACCGCCCTGGACGGCGCAGGTAACGAAAGTGCGTATTCCAATGAGGTCAGCGGGCTGCCGCAGCTGACCATCAATTGGGCCAACCTGCAATGGCCCCCGACGCTTACACACACGATCAGTGTGACAAACCGTACCGAAAATGTATATGGTCAGGTTTATATCGAAGGGGTTACCAGCCAATCGGGCTCCTCGCAGGGCTTGCGCGCCCAGCTGGGCTTCGGGCCCGATGGCAGCGACCCGGCCGGAAATGCAGATTGGGCCTGGATAGAGGCCTCGTTCAACACGGATGCTGGCAATAACGACGAGTTTGTTGCCAGCCTGCTGCCAGAGGCGGTGGGAACGTATGATTATGCCTACCGCTATTCCACCTCTGGCGGGCGGGACTGGTTGTATGCCGATCTCGACGGGACGGACAATGGCTACAGTGCGGCGCAAGCCGGAAGCCTGACCGTTAACCCGAGCAACGACACCACTCCGCCTGCTGCGCCTGCAGGGCTTGAGGTCCTGGCGGCTTCACCTGCCGGCGTGGAGCTCGAATGGGATGCCGTCGAAGGCGACGCTTCGCTTTACGGGTATGAGATCCTTCGTAGCGGGACATCCGGTGGACCTTACACACAGATTGCGCGCGTGACCGGTACATCGTACACGGATACTTCCGTTGTGGAATCGGCCACCTATTTCTACGTGGTCCGCGCCCTGGATAGCTCGTTTAATCGCTCGGGCAGCTCGAATGAGGTCCAGGCTACGGCTGAACTGCGCACGGTGACCGTGATGTTCAGCGTGACCGTACCGGATACTACGGACGCTACGGGCCGGTCCGTCTATATTGCAGGCTTCCTGGACCGGCTGGACGGCAACTTGCCGCAGTGGGATCCGGGTGGCGTCGTCCTGTCTCGTGTGGACGCAACCCACTGGACGATCACTTTAACCGGAAAAGAGGGCGTGCAAATTGAATATAAGTACGCCCTCGGAAGCTGGGACTTTGTAGAGAAGGATGGAGCCTGCGCCGAGACCAGCAACCGTCAGCTAACCCTCAATTACGGTACGAACGGAACGCAGATTGTGAACGACACGGTCCCCAACTGGCGCAATGTTGCGCCGTGCGGGAATTGAAATTCGAATTCGGATCGACGAAAAAGACAGGCGCGATGGGCTGCCTGTCTTTTTCGATTCGATTTTTTTATCAACGCGCGTGCTTAAAGAAAACTCTTAGCCTGCAATGCTTCGCAGGGCAGAGAGTTCCTCCACCAGCGGGCGCAGTGAGGCGGGCAGGGTCGAATCGTTGGCTCTGACCGTATGGCATTCCGCTTCGGTGTCTATTGTGATTGTGTATTGAAATTCATCAGGATTGAATTTGAGAATGAAGTTTTCGGGCAGATGGAAGAATTCCGTCTGCTCGATCAGTTGAGCCAGGTAGCGTGCCTCTTCCACGGGCAGCTGTGCGAGCTCAATCTGGACTCGCATCCCCTGTCCGACAAATCCCCCGCAACGCTTAAAAAATATAGTCGTCATAGCCATCCCATCCTTTCAAGTCCTTGCGCCGAATAAAATAAAAAGGCTAAGAGACCCGTTGCTCGTGGTGCAGGCGTCCGCGTGTTGCGATGTGTATGGATAAAAACGATCCAGCCGCTGCTTTATTCCATCCCGCGTAGCTTCATTTGTCTGGGCCGGTGGTCCCATTATACCGCCGGTTCGGTCCAATTGGATAATTTTCTTGACATGTGCTCCTCGAAAGGCTACAATTTTTGCCCAAGGTATGCACCTTGAATCTATTGAGGGAACCGATCAACCTAAAGGAGACGATCATGGCTTTTGAATTACCCAAACTTCCGTATTCCGTGGACGCACTCGAACCTTACATCGATGCCCAGACGATGACCATTTATCACACCAAACACCATCAGACCTATATCACGAACCTCAACTCGGCGCTCGAGAAGCATCCGGAACTGGTGGATAAATCGCTCGAAGACCTGCTCTCAGACCTGAACGCGGTGCCGGAAGACATTCGCACGGCGGTCCGCAATCATGGCGGCGGTACCTGGAACCACAATCTGTTCTGGGAGATCATGGCGCCCAAGGCGACCGTCACGCCAACCCCGGAGCTCATGAAAATGCTGGAAGGCTCGTTTGGGTCGTTCGATAACTTCAAGACTGAGTTTGAGAAAGCCGCCAACGGCCGCTTCGGGTCTGGTTGGGCATGGCTCGTTAAGCAGGGCGACGGCCTGGCGATCGTGTCCACACCCAATCAGGATAACCCGCTTTCAGATGGATTAACTCCCGTGCTGGGGCTCGATGTCTGGGAGCATGCCTATTATCTCAAGTATCAGAACCGGCGCGCAGAATACGTCTCCAACTGGTGGAATGTGGTCAACTGGGATGCCGTGGCAGATCGCCTCGATAAGACTCCCTAGACCATGAGGGCTTAAAGGCTTTCGATTGCGCCAGACTTCCGCTGTCTTCGCAAGCAAGATATAATACTGAACGTTGCAGGTTACTTCCCGAGAGGAGATACTCCGATGACCCATATCATCACCAGCTTGTGCGTGCGTGACCGCGGATGTATTGACGTTTGTCCCGTAGAATGCATGATTCCCGGTCAGCCAATAAATGAGTGGCCCTGGATCTATATCGATCCGGATACCTGTATTGACTGCGGCGCCTGCGTTCCCGAATGCCCGTTTGCAGCCATCTTCCCCGAGGATGAGACCCCGGCGGCGTATACAGCAAAAGGCGGCGAGTATATCAGCCGCGTTGGCTTGACCGGCCACTTCGAAGGCACAAACCATCATGGCGGCCCGATTGTGCTGGATACAGTCCGGCAGTTGGAAGCCGGTGAGGTTGTCGATCTCACCCCCGATATTCAGCCAAATTATGAGTTCTTCAAGAGCGGCCCCGGTTATTCAGCCAAGGACGTTGATGACGGGATGTAGGGCAGCACCCGCGAATCTAGAAGTCCCTGCAGGTCACTTGCAGGGACTTCTCTTTTTAGGGGGTCATTGCATCGATGAGCAGCTCCTGCCCGATCTGACGGGCAAGCCCGGGGTTGTCTTCTTCCAGTACCACTGTCACCACCAGGGGAGCAGCCTGCCAGTTTGGCAACGTCCCGGCGATGAACCAGGTAACGTCTGATTCCTCGCTGGCTGCCTGTCCGCTGGCTCCCCAGTGGTTCTGACCATCGAGCACAAGACTCCCCGCCGCCGCGTTTGCTGCCGTCGCCGGCAATGCATTGACCGCTGTGCCCGGAGCAGACAGCACCACCCAGCCCTGGTTAGGGGTCTCGACTGCGGTCGCGATGCGCGGCGCCGGGATCGTCCCACCATTGCTCAGGGCTGCGGCTGCCAGCGTGACCTGCAGCGGTGAGACGTGGGGCTCGGCTCCATTATCTTCTACGAAAGGCTCCGCGACCGACATTCGCAATTGAGGGATGCGATCTAACCCAAAGGCTTGGTACACGCCACGCTGCGCAGTCTCCGGCGAGACGCCGGGCTGAGCAAGAGCCTGCTCAAAGGGCTCGCTCAGCGTCCCGAGGGGATACAGTCCCTGTACAGCCCGGTTGATGAGCGGCTTGCCGGGGTCAATGTTGAGACCGGCGCCGATCTCGTCCAGGTGATTCGGATCGAAGGTCGGGTGTGATGCCATGACGTAGATCTCACCGCTCCTGGCGTTGAGCAGCAGAACCGCACCGCGATGGCCCGCCATCAGTTCGTCAGCCTGGGACTGTAGATGCAGGTCCAGGCTCAGGCGCACGTTGAGTCCCTCGGGTGACATACCGTATAGAAGGTGGTTCCACCAGAGGGTCCCAGCCGGGTTGCCCTGTACGCCGCGCAGATATCCGTCCAGCGAGGCTTCCAGACCGGACTGGCCGTAGATTGGATGGTTGTATCC
>DATHTH010000305.1:0-1903 GCA_035463495.1 Anaerolineales bacterium
CACATGGATGGTCCAGGCATACTCGAATAAATTTGTTACTTGCCCGCGGTCTGCCATATCGGGAATGTCGCGCATCCACAGCAGGACATCCAGTGTGTCCGACTCCTCGTCGACTCTTGCCTGGAATGCAACGACATCCAGAAAGCTGACCGCCATATCGTCCGCGTAGTCGAAGTAACGTTGGCCTGACTCAACTGGAGAAAACTCACCGTCCGGTGTGGCCGGCGGCGCCTGGGTGGGTGGTACAGCCGATGGGGTGGACGAGGGACCGGGGGTGGGCGCTAGCGAGCAAGCAGTCAGCAGGAGGATCAATAAAGTCAGGGGGACAGAAAGTTGAGCCTTCGATGACATATGAGCCTCCATTTGAAAGCAGAAAGGTGCCCTATGGCTGGACCTGCCATGTGCCATTTACCTTCTGTAAATCCAGATTGACCAGATCGGGCGGCTCTGCCGTGGCGCGAGCCGTGGCCTCATCCCCCTGAATTTCCAGGTTCACAAGTTCGTACCCCTCGCCCGCTGCAGCCAGCACAATGTCCAGATATTCTTTTGCGAGTGGATCTTTGATTTCGCCCGTCGAGATGATGTCAGCCAGGGCGCTATTCAGTTGCTCCGCTTGCGCATAATCACGATCTAGGATTGCTTGCTGCGCGTGAGCGATGATCATCTCCACGGCAACGTTGGCGGGCGCGCGTGCCTCGCGGATCACGATCGGCAAATATTCCGGTCGTGCTACCGCATCTGCCGCGGATCCCAGAAGGAAGTTAGGCGGTGGGGAATATGTACTCTGATACTGCCGCCGCAAGTCCTGCAGCTCAATGGTCAATCGCAAATCATCCAGCTGTTCGCCGGGCTCATGACTCTCCAGCCAGGCTTGAAATGCCGCATCGAACTCCGGCACAGACACACCAAACGTACTCTGAAACGCCGCCTCCATCGAACCAGGTTGATCGTCCTCAGGATTGTCATCCGACCCAAGGAACTCCCACATTTTTTCCATGCCGTAGGTCTCGACAATATAGGTCAGCATGGCAGCCGGATGCAGATAACTCAATTCATGCTGCGGGATAAACCCGGTAACCGTTTCAAAATAACCCAGATCGTATAACGCCGCGCCGCGCTCTGCGAGCGGCTCGGGCTTATAGTGACCCCCGGCGACATAGACTGCCAGCCCCTCGCTATTGAAGTTGACGCCATTTCCTGTGATTGGCAGCCCAACTCCCGCTGCGTGAGTAAACTCATGGCGCGCCAGAGTCTGCAAACCTTCCTCGCCAATGGTCGGACCGTAATAGCGATCAAAATAAGAGATGACCAGCTCTCCATTGCCACCAAAGCCGCCATTGCCCCAGATGCGGTCCATGATGTAGACGTCTAACTTTGGGTCGATTTCACTCCCGGTGATCGCTGCGAATTCCTCAGCGGCTTGCTCGAAGTTGTCCATGATATATTCGATATCCCGGCCAGCAGCCGTCCCCGAGATGTAATGCAGAACACAGCAATCTATTTCCCGCTCCAGCCACAACGCCTCTTCTTCGTTCGCCGGGCGCTGATCGCTAGGCAAGACCTCAAAGGTATAGATCTCGTTTAAGCGTCCATCTTCGGTGGTCAGCTTAAGTGTATGCCGCCCGGTGAGATCGGTCGTGTCTAGAGCAAGAGGCACGAGCACGCCGTTCCAGGATGCGGTGGCAGAAATTTCCCTTGGCTCCTGGTCGTCGAGGGTCATTGAGACAGTCAAGGTTTCATCTCCAAAGCTGCCATCGTTGACAATTTCGAAGGTAAGCACATCTCCGGCGTAATGCTCAGGTCCTGGATAGGCAGTGACTCTCCCCGCGGCAGTGAGCTGCGCGGGGTCATCGCTTGCGGGGATGTTCGACGAGGTCTGTGGTGTCTGATCGGAGGCGGGAAC
>DATHTH010000306.1:0-7781 GCA_035463495.1 Anaerolineales bacterium
AGGTGGCAGAGCAGAGACGGAGTAGAGATCGAAGGCGTGCTGCGCAAGCCGTCTAATTTCGATCCTTCCAAAAAGTATCCACTGGTGCTGGTAATCCATGGCGGACCGACATGGTTTTCCGCGGATTATCTCCTGGCTGGCGAAGATATACGGTATTACCCGTCGCTGCAGTTCAATCTCAAGGATGTGCTGGTGCTGAAGCCAAACTACCGCGGCTCCACCGGGCGCGGTCAGGCGTTCCAGGAGCTCAACGTCAATAATCTGGGGGTTGGAGACCTCTGGGATGTGGAAAGTGCAGTCGATCACCTGGTCGAGCTGGGGTGGGTCGACCCGGAAAAGGTTGGCTGCATGGGCTGGTCGCAGGGCGGGTACATTTCTGCGTTTGTGGGCCTGCACTCCGAAAAGTTCCGGGCGGTCTCGGTCGGCGCGGGGATCTCAGACTGGTACACCTACCATATCAGCAACGACATCCCCGATTTCACGCGGGACTATCTTTCCGGCTCGCCATTTCAAGATCGTACGCTTTATGAAAAGACCGCGCCGATCAGCAATCTATCCAGGGCAAAGACGCCGATGCTCATTCAGCATGGTTCTGAGGATCAGCGTGTGCCGCTTTCCAATGCGACCGAGCTCTACCGGGGTTTGAAAGAAATGGGCGTGCCCGTGGAGCTTTTTATCTATCCCGGTATGGCCCATCCCATCACGAAGCCGCGCGAGAACCATGCGGTGATGTATCAGAACTTGAACTGGTTCAGTTACTATTTGCTGGGGGAGGAGTTGAAGCTCGAGTAGTGTTTATGAAGTACTGCAAGATGGGTACTAAAGGCTCTCGAACCAGAGGACTGCCATCATGGGGATGATGCATGCGAAAGCGTGCAATCCCAGAATGAGGAGTGCCGGGTTTAGTTTACGGTGTGATTTACGTGTATCAATCGCTCACACAGGGAGCAGCAGCGCGGGCTTCAGCAGGGATGTATGCATTTAGCGACCTGCTCCTCTTTATGGGCGTGTCCTGTTTCCTGGTAATCCTCCCGACCGGACTGGCGCTTTCCTTTCTATTCAAGAAATCTAGGGCTCGCTGACCCTCCGGGAGGGTCATTTCCCTATTGTGAAAATATTCCTGAAATTGCAATTTCCGTTAAAAGTCGTATATTAAGATTGTCGCGAGCCCTGCACAAGGTTTTACTCATCGGCTTGCTTCCGCGAAAATCACTGCCGGATACAACAGCGGAAGAGGCACCCGTGGTGTGGGCTCTGTCTCTTGTTCAGTGTTGGGAAATCCATCCGTTTTGAACCGCTCGGACCAATCCAGCTTACTAAATTGAATATTCGCGTGACACCTGTTCTAACCGCCGTTAACTTGGATCTAGCGGGGCAATGAGATCCAGAAGGAGGTGCCTCTCCCTAAAGAAATCATAGCTCTTCCCAAACCATTGCTCGCCAGTCTATGGCGCGACGTATTATTGCCGTACCCTTATTTCGCCAAGGAGAAATAAACCATGTTTTCAGAAACCAGAAGCATCTTAAGAGCATTATTTGCCGTTTTTCTGGCGCTGAGCCTGAGTCTCATGCCGGTTCGCTCAGCCTCTGCCGCCGCCTATACGCTCGACCCAGCGGTGCTCGTCAGCGGGCCGAGTCCATTTGCAGCGTGTCCGGTGGGTGCCGCTGATGCAAACAGTGTCGTTTACACGAACACTGAAGTCGAGCCGTTCGTCGCTGTCAACCCGACAAATCCGGATAATATCATTGGCGCCTTCCAGCAGGATCGCTGGAACGACGGCGGCGCCAAAGCCCTGACCGCCGCACACTCATTTGATGGAGGTGTAACCTGGACGCGGAACTCGGCAGCGTTCAGCGAATGCTCGGGCGGCGACCCCGCCTTTGACCGCACCACCGATCCCTGGGTCAGCTTCGACGCTGACGGGAAGGCCTACCAGATCGCGCTGAGCATCGACTCCGCCGCATTGAACATCTCTGCCGTCCTGGCGTCGACGTCGGACGACGGCGGGGCGTCGTGGAGCGCGCCGGTAACAATCATACAGGATGAGAATCCCGTTAACTTCAACGATAAGGAATCGATCACCGGCGACTGGACACGTCCCGGCTACGCCTATGCCACCTGGATCCGTGGCGCTATCCCGGGCGAGAACCGCAGCCTCACCGGTCTGGCAAACTCGTTTGCTTATCGCGGGCAGCCGATGTTCTCACGCACAACCGACGGCGGGCAAACCTGGTCGACGCCACAGGCAATGACAAACCAGAATATTTATGCACAGGGAAACCAGATTGTCGTCCTTCCAGATGGCACCCTGGTGAACGTCTTCGCCGCGCTGTTCAAAGGTGCGGGCATCCAACCGAATAACCAGCAGGTCTTTATGGCGGTGATCCGCTCGAGGGATGGCGGGCTGCATTGGTCCGCGCCGGTGAAGATTGCTCCCCTCGGTACTGTGCTGCTGACCGACCCCGACACCCCGAACCCGACCAGCCTCGATCAAACTGTGCGCGCCGGTGATTACTTGCCAGATATCGCCGTCGACAAAACAACTGGCGCCATCTACGTCGTTTGGGCGGATGGCCTGGGCACGAACGCGAACAATGTTGTCCTGGCAAAGTCCACTGATGGAGGGCGACACTGGTCCGCGCCCCAGATCGTTGACCAGATGCCTGGGCAGCATGCGTTCAACGGTACGGTCGAAGTGACTGCCGATGGAACCGTCGCTGTCATGTACTACGACTTCCGCAATAACACGCCGGGCGGTGGTCTGCCGACGGATGTCTGGCTGACTCATTCCCATGATGGCGGGGCGACGTGGTCCGAGCAGCACGTCGCTGGTCCATTCGATATGAAGGATGCGCCGGTTGCGCGGGGTTATTTCCTCGGGGATTACCACGGTCTTGCGGCCGTGGGAGATGACCTGCTGTTATTCTTCTCTACCACCCAGGGCGATAAGGCAAACGTCTACTCCGTGAGGGCACGTCACTAGCCGCCCGCGCTGAATTGAATCGGTATCAAACAGGATGCAAGAACCGGGCGATTCCAATCGGAAATCGCCCGGAGTTTCCCTGATCGTACAGGGTTCAGACAGCGGCCAACGCGCCGAGTGGGGAATAGGCATATTTGGCCGTTCATGGGTAGGATCCATAGACTTCCGAGTGCTCCACGAACTCGGAAGTCTTGCGAGGAGGGACAAAATAATGAAGGACCTGTTAGGCATAATCCGTGCTATCATGCAGGCGATACAGACGTAATCGTATGCGTAGAAGGAGGCTTTCTATATGGCCGATAATATTACCTATGAGATCGTCATGCAGCTCGGTGTGTTGTCGCAATCTGGCTCCGGTTGGACCAAGGAGCTTAACCTGATCAGCTGGAATGACCGTCCCCCGAAATATGACATTCGTGATTGGTCGCCCGATCACAGTCAGCTGGGGAGAGGGGTGACGCTATCCAGGGAGGAATTGCTGGCGCTGCGGGATTTGTTGAATAGTTGGGAACTGTAAAGATCCCCTTCCTGGCCTCTTTATGATCGAATTACCAGGATTTTCACCCCAATCCACCCCGCCACCTCGGAGCTTTGAATTCTTCTTCGACAGGCTGGACACCTGCCTGCGCAAGGGGAGAGGGTTTTCCCTGTTCCATGCAGATGGCGGGTGTGTGGCTGACTTTTCAGGACAATGCCAGCGCAGGGGATTGGCTCCCCTGACGATCCATCTCTCGTCCTTTCACAACGGTACCACAAACGCGCCAGTCGCTGCTCCGTTTATTGTCCTGATCCAAGACCTCTCGTATGCTGAATTGCTGGACATGGCAGAGCTGATTGCGGACCGGCTGCTCTTCCCACTCTGGTTCCGGCGTACCCCGATCTGCTTTTTCTCCCCGTTGGGGCGTGAGGCGTACGCATCCCAGCCGATGAAGGCGGATGACCTGCACACGGACTTTCCCCGCCTGATGCGGGCGCTGCTTGCAGAGCAGATGCTCAGGCTCCTGGAGCGCTCCAATTACCAGCTTCCGTCGCCCGAGCTGCTTGTCCCCGGCGCGCTAAAGATTCCCTTCACACCGATCGAAGAAACCATGCGGACGGCGCTGGAGGCGCACCAGCTATCCTACCAGCCGCAGGTACGCCTGGGCCGCCAGATGGTGGATTTTCTGGTAGAGGTTCAAAACAACAAAGTCATTGTCGAGTGTGAGAGCAAAGCCTACCACGAGTCGATCAAAGAGGGGGATCGAGACGCTTCGCGAACCATGACGCTGGCGGGCTATCCGGTCTGCAAGTTTTCCGGCTCAGAAATCGAGGCAGATGTAGAGAAATGCATCCGGACGATCCGGGAAGCGGTCCATTACCAGACGCTGCCCGCTTATAAGATTGACGACGATTTGGACCCGAGTCAACAGGCGGCGGTGGCGACGGTCAGTGGTCCGATCCGGGTGCTGGCTCCGGCAGGTTCCGGCAAGACCAAGACCCTGGTGAACCGGATCCTCAATCTGCTCAATCAGGGGATTGCCGCCGAACGGATCCTGGCGCTGGCGTTCAACAAGAAGGCCAGGGATGAGATGCAGGACCGGCTCGAGCGGCGCGGCGTGCAAGGTGTAGAAGTCCGTACGTTTCATTCCTTTGGTTATGAGGTTGTACGAGAGGGCAAGGGCTGGACGTTTGACTCGACGCACAAAAAGACAGCCAAAGCCTTGATGCGGGCCGCTATCCAGGAGCATACCGAGCTGCCTGCCCTGCGCAACCAGGACCCCGTAGACGCGTTCCTGGCCGGGCTGCGTCAGGCAAAGATGGAACTGCCGGCGCTTTCCACGGTCACGGTAGAATACGGGGACAAAGTCTATCCGCTCGAGCCCATCTTTAATTCTTACGTGAAAAAGCAACTGAGCGCCAGTTTCGTGGACTTCGACGACATGATCTACATGGCCGTTCGTGTGTTGCTGGAGGACAGCGCGCTGCGACGTACCTACCAGTCACGCTTCGAGTTCGTGCTGGTGGATGAGTTCCAGGATCTAAACGAGGCCCAGCTGATCCTGCTCCAGATCATCGGCTTACCTGAGAACAACATTTTTGCGGTCGGCGACGACGACCAGATGATCTACGGGTTCCGCGGTGCGGATGTGAAGCACATTGTCGAGTTCGAGAAGCGATTCCCGGTTGCGGTGACACACGTTCTGAACACGAATTACCGCTCGAGCCGTATGATCGTGCGGCATGCCGGCTGGCTGATCCGTCACAACAGGGACCGCGTGGCCAAGAACATTCAGCCGAGGAAGGATGCACAGCCGGGCCGGTTCGAGGTGGCGGGTCACGCTTCAATGCTCGAACAGGCGAAGCACGCGGCCACATGGCTGGCGGAGCATAAGAAACAGAACAACCTGAACTGGAGAGACTACGCCGTCCTGTACCGTTACAACGCCTATGAGTTTCCGATCGCCGTGATGTTCGATGCTGTGGGAATTCCGCACTCTCCCGTGGCGACCGGGCAGCTCTTTCGTTCCGCGGTGGGACAGGATGTGTATTCCTACCTGCAGGTGATGTTGTTCCCCAAGGAAGCCAAGGATTCAGATTTCGAGCGCATCCTCAAGCGGCCCAACAAGTTCCTTACCAACCAGTTGATCGGGCAGGCAAAAGAGTGGGTGTCGTTCTTACGCCTGCCGCATCTCGCCACCCTGCGGGATTGGGAGCGCCAGAAGCTCGTGGACTTCATCACCCGCATCGACCGGTTTGGCCAAACGGCGCGCACAGGGGAGATCACCGCGGCAGCTTGCATGCAGACGATAAAAACGGAGTTCGGCCTGGCGGAGTTCTACCGGGAGCAATCCAGGATCACCGATGACCTGGACCAGGCAAGCGATGAAGGTCTGCTGGATGTGATGATTGCGATGGCGGGCAACTACAAGACACCGCTGGAGTTCTACCAGTTTCTCTGCAAATCCATTGCAGATCAGCAGGGCGCTGCTGAAAAGGATGCCGACAATGGAAGTTCCGATCGGGAAGATGCAAAGGGCAACGAAGTTTATCTGAGCACGATCCACAAGGCCAAGGGCAAGGAATTCCGCAATGTGATCTACTTCAACCTGAGCCAGATCGCCGCGGATCCGAAGAAAGCGACTTTCCTCGAAGAGGAACGACGGGTGGCTTACGTTGGCGCGACGCGCCCGAAAGATGACCTGTTGATCACCTTCGCCTCCACCAAACCTTCCGCGTTTCTGCGAGAGATCGCCCTCAACCCGAAATACAGAGATGTGGAAGATGATGATCTGAAGCGCGGGATCACCTCGACCAGCCTGCGCCTGGAAAGGGCGAAGGTCGTTCTAAAGCATCTGGAGGCGAAGAAGCAAAAGCAGATTGCGTTCTTCCGCGAGCTGACGAGGACCCAATCCCGCCAGCGGAGCGCCTGGCTCCAGTGGCTTCTGAACAAGATCCAGCTCTGGCGAATCGACCGGGCCCTGAAAAGGATCGAAGGCACCGACAGGCAGATCAAAACCCACAAGGAAGAGACGATCGCTACCCTGGAACAGGAATTGCACGCCATGGAGGAGGAAGGAAAGATGAGGGATGCCTTGGTTGGGAAGATTGGACAGCCCTCACCGGGTAAAGCGGCTTGAAACTTCACCGTTCAGAAAACGTATAATTCGGTGGATAGCAAGTAATCGTTGACAAGGAGAATAACAATGGCAGACGTAATTGACTATAAGATTTATGGCGATGACCTGCAGCTGGTGGAAGTCGAGCTTGACCAGGGCGAGGGCGTACGCGCCGAAGCCGGGACGATGACCTACATGGAAGATGGCATCGAGATGCAGACCGGCATGGAAGGTGGACTCTTCTCCGGCTTCAAACGGATGGTCACAGGCGAGAGCTTCTTTATCACCACGTTCATGAACAAGGATCAGCGCAAACGACATGTGGCGTTCGCCGCGCCGTATCCGGGAAAGATCGTGGCGTTCGACCTGGATCAGTTCAACGGGCAGGTCTTGTGTCAGAAAGATTCCTTCCTGTGCGCAGCGCGTGGCACAGACATCGAGATTGCTTTTACGAGACGCCTGGGCGCCGGCTTCTTCGGCGGCGAGGGCTTCATCCTGCAGCGCCTGACGGGGAACGGCATGGTGTTCGTCCACGCCGGTGGAGCGGTCATCGAGAAGGACCTTGCCCCCGGGGAGACACTGCGCGTTGACACGGGCTGCCTGGTGGCCTTTGCCACCACGGTCGATTACGATATTCAGTTCGTGGGAGGCTTCAAGAACGCGCTGTTTGGCGGCGAAGGCTTGTTCCTGGCCAAGATGACCGGTCCGGGCAAGGTCTATCTGCAGAGCCTGCCGTTCTCGCGCCTCGTCGACCGCATCAAGCGCGGCATGTCGTTCGGCCAGCCCGGCGGCGAGCAGAAAGGCGCGGCCGGCATCGGGGGCGATATCCTTAAGAACATCATCAGCGGGAGCTGAGCTCAGTCGCTGCCTGATCTGACTCTTCGGCTTGGATCATCCCGGGATGGTTCGAGCCGAAGCCGGTTAACCAGACAGGCGATTGCCCAGGGGGCTCGCAGCATCATCCATCGTTTGGTGCTACAATTGAATCGAACGGGCAAGACAATCCCTCCTGTGCTCGAGGTGTTCGTTGGTCAGCGACGTGGTAAAAGAAGGGACTGGCGCAGGCCGGTCGAATGGAACGTATGTGGAACACCGGCATTGCGAGACCGTCAGGGAGATGTACCAGACCATGCATACATCCAGCCTCTACGAGTTCACTTTTCCCCGGGTCGATGCGCTGCGGAGCGAATTGCAGGGAATC
>DATHTH010000307.1:0-5276 GCA_035463495.1 Anaerolineales bacterium
GAGCTGCAGGACAAATTCCGGGATGGGAAAGGCATCCCCCAGGGTCTCCTGAACTGCGGACAGCCCGGCGGTCACCACCAGGGAAACGAGCAATAAAAATCCAATCCCCACGATCATGCTGAAAGAGAGGAGACGGTCGAGCAACACCTTTTTGAGAGATTGCAAAAACCCTTTGGGCTTCTCCACTCTGACGTTCCAGATGATATTCAGGGAGTTATGCAGCTCATTGAACACGCCAAGAGCGCCAAAAAGCAGGGTCAGAATCCCGATTACAAGAGCCAGAATCCCCTCTCCCGGGCTACCTGTATTGGTCATCAGCCCCGCAATAAATTCCGCCCCTTCCGCGCCGACCAGGCTCCTGAGCTGGTTCAAGATCTCCGTCCGCACCGCGCCGGCATCCCAGATCAGCCCTGTAATGGCGATGACGATGAGAAGCAGCGGGGCAAGCGAGAAGATCGTGTAATACGCAAGCGCCGCGGCGAGACGGGAGGCGTTATCCTCCGTCCAGCCCTGGTAGGCGAGCTTTAAGAGATTTGCCAGGTTCGAAAAAAATGTCTTCATGGTTCGGTTACTCATCTCCTGCACCGCGTGAGAGTCATTGACCCCACGGAGACGTGAAGCAGCCCGCAGCCTCTCGATTATGTACTGACCGTTGCAGGAAAATTCTACCAGAGCCTTCGTCAATCACAGGGCAAGTGGCTCTCACTTTCTGGCACAGTCCTCGGAGGTCTCAACGGTAAACCTCGTCTCTTCCCCGGATACTGTCTCACGCGTAAATGCATTTCTGCTACAATCGCTTTATGAACATATCCAGAAAGACACAGACCAAAGAAACAAATGTTGGCAATACCATGACAGTTTTTGAGTATCCAATCATGGATAACGTTCTGCATGGCGCCGTTGTTGAGATAAAGGGCAGGTATCCTGAGAAGGGGAGAGTTGTAAACGAGAAATGCCATGAAGTTGGTTATGTGATCAAGGGCTCCGGAAAACTCATCGTTGAAGGTCAGGAGATAGAGTTTCGCGAAGGAGACCAGCTGCTACTAAAACCAGGCCAGAGATATTACTGGCAAGCAAACGCGACTATGTTCATGCCCTGTACCCCAGCCTGGTATCCCGAGCAGCACAAAGAAGTAGATTAATGCAGAGCTGAAAAGCCGGTTTGGATCGTTCTTCTGGAATGCATGGGGAGTGATTGAGTAAAAGTATGTAGGGTCTCTGGCCGTAGTAGTATCCGCATCCTGACTCAATCTACGATAAGATTACGAGATGGAAGGACCTTCGCTCTACCTGGCTGCAGACCAGCTCAAACCGTTCAAGGGGAAAACTGTGCTGTCTCTATCCGGGAATTCGAAAATAGAAAAAGAAAGGATGCTGGGGAAGACCGTAAAGAATATCTTTCCCTGGGGGAAACACCTGGTGATCCAGTTCGACGAGTTTGCTCTGCGCACCCACTTCATGCTCTTTGGTGCCTTTGAAGCCACGGTGAATAACTCCACTGTCACGGGCGACTATCGAAGATCCTACATACCCAGGCTGCAACTCGACTTTGAAAACGGGGATATCAAGCTGTTCAACTGTTCCATAAGGTTTCTCGAAACCGGAAATGCGAAAGCCGGTTACGATTTTACAATCGACATTATGTCCCGGAAATGGGACCCGGAGCAGGCGTTCGAGTCGATGTCGGCAAAGCCATCCGCTGAGGTCGCCGATCTTTTGCTGGACCAGGACATATTTGCAGGTGTGGGAAATATCATCAAGAACGAAGTGCTGTGGAGGGTGCATATCCACCCGGAAACGCAAGTCAAAGATATTCCGCCCTCCGAGTTAAGGGACTTGATTGCAGAGACAAAGAAATTCTCCCATCTTTTTTATAAATGGCGCAAGGCATTCGCCTTGAGAAAACATCTGGATATTTACCAAAAGTCCCTTTGTCCGCGCTGCGGGACAGGCGTGAAACGATTGAAAACGGGGAAGAGAAATCGCATCAGCCATGTCTGTCCTGACTGCCAGTTGAGCAGGTCTCTCACTTCTTCTTAACCATCGGATGAAGAGCTCCCCGGAGGTCTCTCATACTTTCGATGTCATACTGGCTCCGTCCCGTTTTCATCCGGGATGGGCATGATGAAGACCATGCTGTCCGCGCCCTCGACCACTTGATTGGCAACGCTGCCCATCAGCAGCAGCTTGAGCCCGCCGCGACCGCGCGAGGTAACCATGATCATATCGATATGTTTCGCCTTGCTCTCGTCGACAATGGTTTTCGCCGGAATGGACCCGGTCACAACCGGAAGTACCTGTAAGCCCTCTTCTTGCATCGAACGTGCAACCGCCTGTAGAAATTTGCGCATATTTTCATCTTTATTGGCGCGTAGCCCCTCGAGATATTCAGCCGGGGCGCGATAGTCGGTCGCACTGGGAACAGCCGGGACGGAAAGCAGGTAGATATCGCTGCCAAATGTTTTTGCAAATGCGCGCGCGTAAGGGAGCGTGCGCTCGGCGTAGAGCGAGCCATCGAGAGCCACCAGGATATGCTCGAGCCTTGGCAGGGTGTGGAGCTCATCGGGAAGGGCCTGCACCATCAGGATCGGCTTCCACAGCCTTTGAACGAGCCGGCGGGCGACCTCGCCTTTTTCCCAATTCTTATCGTTTGATTTTCCGTGGGTGGAAAGGATGACGAGATCGATCTCGTTTTGCTCCACGTAATCCGCAGCCACATCCGCGAGAGAACCGGCGCGAACGGCATAGCGGATCACGTAGCCCTCGCCCGCCAGGATCTCAGACAGCTTTTCCAGATAGACGCTTCGTCCTTGCGCCCTTTCTTCGTATCCCTCCATCGTTTCGGGGGTATCGTTCTCCACAGAAGAGATCAGATGTAGGGTAGCTCCCATCGCCTTAGAAACCATCTTTGCAACAGGTAACGCCTGGGCGGCATGGGTAGAGCCATCCAGAGGAACGACAATGTGCTTAATGGAAACTCTGTCCTCTCGCCAGGTGCTGAATTCCTTCGGCTCGGGCTGCCAGGTCACATCAGGGAGTGCTTCGCCGCTGTCCGGTTGCGTATCTGACACAGGGTACTGACCAAAACCGAAGCCTGCCAGCTGCGCGGCATCGAGCATGCCCAGGTATTCCATCTCAGGCGACGGACTGCCCATTTGCTTCCGGAAGTAGGTGAACATCCCATAAAGCAAGGGGATAAAAATGAAAAAGGTCCAGGCGCCCTCGAGAAAACGTTCGTAGAAGATGATCGCTGTGGCCCCGGTCGTGAGCAGCGCTGCCGAGATCGTCCCAAAAATCAGGAATACTCTCTCCAGCGCGTACTCTTCCCTGATACGGCGCCCGAGACGTTTGGTGACCGCCCAGGCTGTCATGCTCAGTAAAATGAAGACACCGGCTGCATAGATCGCCAGGTAGGTTTCTTCATGGGTGCCGAAGAGAGCAAAACAAAGACCGACAATCCCGACCTGCAGCCAGACGGGTTTGTCCGCCACGTCGAATTCGTTGCGTTCGCCTATGTAGCGTGGAATGTAATGTCGCTCATACAAGCCCAGAGCCAGGTTCTGCAACCCCTGTGCGCTGGCGGCCGACGCAGACATCAACACGGCGACTCCAACAAGGCTCCCCAGATAAGGCAGGGGGTCGGGCAGGAGCTGGTCCATGGCCTGCGTAAAGACGGAAACATGTGGGTCGGTCGGATCGGACAGTGTAAATATGGCTGGCCCCACGATCAACATGGTGAGCGCAGTCGTCCCCATGATCAACAGCAGGCTTCCAAAGGCCTTCTGGCTCTTTTGTCTGGGCGTTCCCTCATACGCCGCAACCAGGTTCGCAAACACTTCGATACCGGTCATCACAGCCAGGATGCGGGCGTACCCGTTAAGCGTGAACTCGAGGTACTCGGGCTGGAACGCGCGCAGGTTGAAATCCGGTAGATGGAAGCCAGTTTGCACGATGGTAGCGACGATCATTGCCCACAGCAAGATTAAAACGCCTGCGGTGGCAGGGCCAAAGGCACGGGCAGCCACCTTCGGTCCGCGGTTGACCAGCCAGCCGGTGAGCAGGCTGAGCCCGATTGCCAGGACCGTGCGATTTTGCATCCAGAGAAATTGACCATTGAGGAACGGGATGCGGTCCGCGATAAACGTCACCATGGCGGACATGCTGACCAGGAAGGTGAGCGTGTATTCGATGAAGGTAATCGCGGCGTTGACCTTGACTGCCCAGCCTCCGAATTCCTCCTCGCTGAGACCGCTGCCGCCGCTGCCATCCGTGACCCAGCGCATCACCAGCCGGTACATCGCCGATACGACCGCAATCGTAAAGATCACCATCCATACCGAAGCCCCAAAGGTAACCTGCGCCACCCCCGCGACCACGATCAGCCGCAGGAATGGTCCAAAGACATACAGGGGCGAGGTTGCGGGGTCGCCGCCGCCTGCCAGGGCGCCCTCGAAGGCATTCTTTAATTTATGGGAGACATGGGCCATGTTTCGAAGTCCGATCTGGAGCTGCTCGCATGACGAGCAGACCGGGCAGGATTTTATCCTTACTTTCCCTCCAGAAGATTAAAACCACTGAGCTTTCTGGCAGAGTCCAGCGGTCTAGCCTTGTGCGAATAGAGACGTGCGAGGCCGTCACAGGACAAGCCAGTCATTGCCGAAGCCTGGGACCTGGCGAAGAACATGACAAAGTGTCGTTGCGACGAGGGCGTTCTTCCCGAGGAAGCAATCTCCGGTGACGTAAAGGGCTCCCTGACGAGGAGATTGCTTCGCCCGCTTCGTCTTCGGCGAAAAGCACGCCTCCCCTCAGCGCGAGTGGCTCGCCACGACATGAAATTCCTTTACACCATAACAATAATCTGATCGTCCTCCACGGTTACCTCGTATAAACGCAGGCGGCGCTTGTCTGTCAGGCAGGCGCCGGTCAACAGGTCGAACTCCCAGCCATGCCACGGGCAAGCCAGGATCTCCCCCTCGCGGCCCCAGGTCCACTCGCCCGCTGCGGACGGGAGCGTCGTGCCTCCCAATCGTCCGCGGCAGACCGGCGCCAGCTCGTGCGGGCAGACGTTCAGCACCGCCACGTAGCGACCGTGCACGTTGAAGAGCCCGATGGACTTCCCATCAAGCTCTACGATCCGCCGCCCACCGGGCGGGACTTCCCCGGTGCGGGCTACGGCATAGCGCTTACTCATGCGCCACTTCCGGTAGCCGGTACAGATCTCGAGCCGTCTCATGCATCACGCGCTCGCGCAGACCGGGCGGAAAGTTGCGCGCCGC
>DATHTH010000308.1:0-18954 GCA_035463495.1 Anaerolineales bacterium
GAGCCCAGCCGGTTCGACTCCTCGTTGATCCCAGCGATGACTTCCCTGAGAGCGGTCCACCCTTCCGCACCCAGGACTTCGAAGAACGCCGCGTTGGGCTTGAAAGCCGCAGCGTAGCGCGCGGCCTGTTTCACGAGATCCAGGCAAAAGTCCCGCGCGGCTTCGGCGGTGGGAGCCGATAAGTCATTGACGTGTGGATCGAGCCCTATACAGAGCAGCGATGAACAATCGTCGACCCGTTTTTCCAGAAAGGAGAAGAAAGATTCCATGGGTTTAGTATACAGGGAAACAGGCACACAGGTGCTTCTGTTTCGGCGTCTTCTCGTCTATGCTTTGCCAAGCACCATCGCCAGCAACGCCATTCTTACATATAAGCCGTACTCCATCTGGCGGAAATACGCTGCCCGGGGATCGTCGTCGAAGTCCGCGCTGATCTCGCCGACGCGCGGCAGCGGGTGCATGACGATCATATCCTGTTTGGCGGCTTTCATGATCTCGGGGTCAATCACATAGGCGCCCTTGACCTTCTCATACTCGGCGGGATCTTCGAAGCGCTCCTTCTGGACGCGCGTGACATACAACACATCGGTTTCCGGTAAGACTTCTTCGAGCGTGGTGAATTCCGCCTGCGGAATGCCTTTCTCACCGACTTCGCTCATGACGTCCCTGGGCATGCGCAATATTTCCGGCGAGACGTAATTGATCCGGACGTTGAATAGCGACAGCAACCGCGCCAGCGAATGAACGGTGCGCCCATATTTCAGGTCGCCGAGCATCGTCACGGTCATGCCGTCCACGCTGCCGCCACTCAGCTCCTCAAAGATGGTGAATGTGTCGAGCAGCGCCTGGGTGGGATGCTCGCCGATTCCATCGCCCGCGTTGATCACGGGTTTGCGCGCCGCTTTCGCCGCGATCGCCGCCGAGCCGGTCTCCGGATGGCGGAGGACGATGACATCGGCATAGCACTCTAGCGTTCGGATCGTATCCGGTAGGCTCTCACCCTTCGAAACAGAGGAATATCTCACCTCGTTGATGGGAATCACCGAGCCGCCCAGCCGTTCCATCGCAGCTGTAAAAGACGAAGAGGTCCGTGTCGAGGGTTCGTAAAACAGGTTCGCCAGGATCTTGCCTTTCAACAGGTCGAATGTTCCCACCCGCTCGACCATGCCACGCATTTCATGCGCCACGCCAAAGACATACTCCAGATCCTCGCGCCTGAATTGTTTAACGGAAATGATGTCTTTACCGTACCAGGGCGCAGTTCTCTGGTCACCAAAGGGCAGGTACGGGCTTGTGTGGTTTGTTACCATAAATTTGTCTCCTTGTCTGATCGTTCCTGGTCTTCTCGTTTTCTTGGAAATCGGGAGTTGGATTGCCTGCGGAAAGCAACGCCGGTGTCATCACTTGATTTAGTAATCTTCATGCCGGTGATGGATATCGGGCATGTGGCCGTGATCGTGCTCGGTATATGAATGAGCGTGTTCATGCGAGTGAGTCATGTCTGCCGTATCGTGCATGTGGAAATCATCATGGTTGTGTCTGTGCTCATGCAGGACAGGCATGTGGATATGGAAATGTGCGTGCTCCTCATTCGCCAGCAGCAGAGCACCCGCCGCCATCAATGCTGCGGCAAAAATAAACAACAGTGTTATCGGATCTCGAAAGATCATGAAGGACAATAGTACGCCTGCCAGCGGAGCCGTGCCGTAGAGCGCGCTGGTGCGCGCCGCGCCCAGTCCGCGCATGGCGTAGATGAAAAGCATTGTGCTAAACCCATACGAGATGAAGCCGAGCAAGAGGATACTCAATATCGAGGCGAGGGCTGGGAGTTGCTGACCCAGAAAAAGCCCAAGAAGAAGCGAGAAGGTCCCCGCCACGAGTCCTTTCCAGGCGACAATGGTCAGCGGATCCTTTGCGGAGATATTGCGTGTAAAGTTGTTGTCCACACCCCATAGCACGCAGGCAAGGATGACGCCTAAAGCGCCGGGCGAAAAGCCAAAGCCGCCCGTGAAATTCGTAGAGAGAAAAACACTTGCCAGGGTAATCACGAAGATGGCAGCAAGCGCGCGGCGGCTGATCGACTCGCGGAAGAAGAACAACGCAATCAGAGTCGTGCCCACGCCTTCAAAGTTGAGCAATAAGGAGGCGGTAGAAGCTGGCGTATGCTGCAGGCTGATCATCAGGATGATCGGGGCAAGGACACCTCCGGTAAGGATCGCGCCTGCCAGCCATTTCACGTCTGGCGCTCGGATCTCGGCTTCTCTCTGGCTGCGGGTTAGCCTCTGGTATAGCTTTACGAGCGAGATGCCGGTCCCACTCCCCAGGTAAAGGAGAGCAGCCATCAGGACGGGCGGCACATCGATCAACAACAGCTTGGAAAGCGGAGCGCTTGCCCCAAAGAAAAGCGCTGCCAGCAGAGCCTGCAGGATAAAGCCGAGATTGGGTCTCATTGTCCGGACATACTTTGTAGATCGAAGAAATGATTTGCCAGCGGGATGATGTTGACCAGCGGCTCTTCGTAGGGATGGACACTCCGGATCACCCGGATCGCTTCGTCCACAAGCTCACGCTTGCAATTGACCTCGACTTTATACTCGGCAACCTCGTTGACTTTCCCGTGCTCACCTTCGAAGGGATTCGACCCGGGCAGGGGGCGGAAAAAGCCGCGCACAGGGACCATCGCGACGCAGTGATCATAATCGCCGAGCTGCCCGACACCGACTTTTGCCAGCTCGTCGCGGATCTTGAATGCATGTTCCTCGGGAACGAAAATTTCAAGTTTTACATCGGTAAAATTTTCCATTACTCTACACCTCTTTTTGTCTCCATTGTACGGGGCGGATTTGTTTATGCTTCGCCCATTCATCAGCCAAAATGCCGTAAAGGAGCATATCCCACCATCTGGCTTTGTAGTACTGGTTTTCTCGCAGCCGGCCCTCAAGCTTCATACCCAGCTTTTCTAAAACGTGCGCTGAACCCGTGTTATCGGCGACGCAGTCTGCCCAGACCCGGTGAACGCCGAAGCGCTCAAACCCGAAATCGACAATCGCATGCGCGGCTTCGGTGGCATACCCCTTATGCCAATACTGAGAATCCAGCTCATAACCGATATCCGCCTGGACAGCACCTGCTTTGTCCATACGAACGCCGCAATTTCCAATCAACAGGTTGTTGGACTTCAAGATAATTGCAAGCTGGAACTTGATGCGTGGCTGCTGCTTTTGCTGCTTCAGGAACCAGTCGACAAACTCCTGTACAGCCTCCGGAGTTCTATGAGTCCACTTGTTGTAGCGCAGGTACAGCGGATCGGATTGATATTCCAGGACTCGCTGCCAGTCGTCCCAGACAAAGTCACGCAGAATTAAGCGCTCCGTTTCGATCTTCATGAATCGCTATGGTTTACGGACATTTTGTCCGTAGCCTTTTTGGACGAGTATCCTGCCATCCTCAAAGGCAGTTTTACCACGCAGGATAACTCTTCTCACCTTACCTCTTACCTTCCAGCCCTCAAAGGGAGTCCAGCCGCAGCGGGTGAATTGCTCAGAAGCTTTGATCTCGTATCGGGCATTTTCGTCTATCTCGATCCAGGTCTCAGGCTGTTCAGAGAGATTAAAGATGTTTCTGGGGTTGACAACGGATCTCTGGAGGATATCGTCCAGGGTCAGCCGTCCGTCGTCCACTGCCGTGAGTAATAGAGGGAGTAGAGTTTCCAATCCCGGAAAGCCTGGCGGCGGATTATCGGAATCTTTTTCTTCGAGTGTATGCGGGGCGTGGTCAGTGGCGAAGCAGTCAATGACGTCCATGTTTTGCCAGAGGGCTTCCCCATCTTGTTTACTTGCCAGGCGCGGACGAACCTCGCCTCGTCCGGAATAGCCGCTGCTGATGGCAGGAATGTCATCCTGCGTTAGAAACAGGTGATGGGGACACACTTCACACGTGACCTGGATGCCGCGTTCTTTGGCGGCTTTGATAAGCAGAATTTCTTCTTTCAAGGAAACATGCGCGATATGCACGGAACGTTGGTAGACCACAGCAAAAAGGATGGCGGCTGCCATCGTGCGGCTTTCGCTGTGTACAACGATAGGATAGTCCTTTGGATACTGCTTGAAATGCGGCATCCAGAGCGTCATATCGTCGAGGCGGAGCTCGCCAAATGTCGAGTCCAGGTACATTTTCAGGCCGGCTGCTTTTGAGGCGAGAGATGCAACCGTCTCAGCGTTTTCCGGTCCTGCGCCAAGGTACTGGGCATAATCGCAACGGGCTTTCTGTTTGGCAGAATCAAGCGCCAGGTCGAAGGTTGAATTGTCGAATATCGGTGGCTTCGTATTCGGCATCGCCAGGATCGTGGTCACGCCGCCGGCAAGAGCAGCCTGCGTGGCGGTATCCCAGTCCTCCTTGTGAGTCTGGCCAGGTTCGCGGACATGGACGTGAGGGTCAATCAAGCCGGGGAGTCTAATCATTGCAAGCTTTCAGGATTCAGATCAGCGGACATAAAAAAAGAGCCGCTAAAGCGACTCTTGGCTTTGGGAAAACAGAAACAATAACTTCGATCAGATTGGGGGCGATCAATTGATTGCGCCGGGGGTGGCTGTGCATCGGGCGAAATTTTACGCCGATTCGAGGAGGTGTCAAGGGGGTGAGAACGGCTGGTTGATCACGATCAATCGTCGGCTAGCCGTTGGGCGAAACCCACTTGGTTTCGTAGGATGTTCATCACTGAAGCGGATAAGTTACGAATGTTATAATCCCGCGCATCAATTTCGCGAGGAGTCACACGATGGCATACACAAATGTGAAGGTGCCCGAAGGCGGGGCGAAAATCTCGATCCGGGATGGAAAACTCCAGGTTCCTGATAATCCAATCATTCCTTTCGTCGAAGGTGACGGCACCGGCCGGGACATCTGGCGCGCTTCGGTGCGGGTCTTCGACGCGGCGGTGGAAAAAGCGTACGGCGGCAGGCGCAAAATTCACTGGATGGAAGTGTATGCTGGGGAAAAGTCATTTAAGCTGTTCCAGAGCTGGCTGCCGGACGAAACGACAGAGGCGTTCAAGGAATTTCTAGTGGGGATCAAAGGACCGCTCACGACCCCGATCGGAGGCGGCATCCGGTCGCTGAATGTCGCTCTCCGTAAGCTACTGGACCTGTACGTCTGCCAGCGACCGGTGCGTTATTACAGTGGCGTTCCGTCGCCGGTCAGGCACCCCGAACACGTGGATATGGTCGTCTTCCGCGAAAATACAGAGGATATTTATACGGGCATCGAATTCAGGCATGGTACAGAGGAAAGTAAAAAGTTCAAGGAAGTTTTTCAGGAAGCCTTTCCAAAGGAATATGGCAAGATTCGTTTTCCCGAAACATCGGGAATTGGGCTGAAGCCTGTCTCCCAGGAAGGGTCTGAGCGCCTCATACATGCCGCGATCACGTGGGCGCTGGCGAACGGGCGCAAGAGCATAAACTTCGTCCACAAGGGCAACATCATGAAGTTCACCGAGGGCGCCTTCAAGGATTGGGGCTATGACCTGGGCAAGCGCGAGTTCCGTAAAGACGTGGTGACCGAGCGCGAGAGCTGGATTCTGGGGAACAAAGAGAAGAATCCGGAGCTGTCGGTGGAAGACAATGCCCGGATGATCGACCCCGGCTTCGAGATGATGTCGCCTGCGCAGCAAGCGGACATTAAAGCCGAGGTGGAAGAGGCACTGAAATTGTGGGACACGCACGGCGATGGCAAATGGAAGAGCAAGCTACTGCTCAAAGATTCGATCGCAGACGTAACCCTGCAATTTGTTCTCATCCGCCCAAAAGATTACGATGTGATCGCCACAATGAACTTAAATGGCGACTACATTTCGGATGCGCTTGCGGCGCAGGTCGGCGGCATCGGCATCGCCCCGGGCGCGAACATCAACTATGTAACCGGACATGCCATCTTCGAAGCCACTCACGGCACGGCGCCCAAATACGCTGACCTGGACAAGGTCAACCCCGGCTCAGTCATCCTCTCCGGGGAAATGATGCTCCGCTATATGGGCTGGACCGAAGCGGCAGACCTGATCGTCAAAGGGATGGAAGGCGCGATCCACGCCAGGACAGTGACCTATGACTTTGCCCGGCTGATGGACAACCCCATTGAAGTGAAGTGCTCCGAGTTCGGGGATGCGATCATCAAGCACATGGAGTAGCTGATCATTGATTAAGGTGAAAAGTCGAGACGTTTCAGTTAAGAAATCGCGGCAGGGACCTTGTTTGCTGACCGAGCTGCCATGGCGGTCAAGACAATTCCAAGTATGCCTGTGAGCAGAAAGAACATAATGAAAAGCCATGTGCCTAAGGCGCTAAAACTAAGCTGTCTCTCTGCCGGTACCCGCATATTCGTCCATAATGTTCCCGCAACAGGAAGAAAACCGCCCGCGATCAGGTTCAAACCCAAGCTCAAATATTCTGCGGCATGAGCACGTGTTGAACTCAACAACCAAGCAGCCACCGCGGGGGTAACGAACGCAGCAGCATACATGCGGCCGTGGAAGGCATCCACATTCCACGGCCAGAAGCCGGTGAGGGTCTCCGGCTCGAGTAGCAACCCCAGGCCGTACGCTCCGCCCAGAAAAGCGAACATCAATAAGATCCTGCGCAATACCGCAGGTGCGTCATATCTGTACGTGATGCGCAACTGTTTCGACCGCAGTAAAAAAATCGCGGAGTTGATCGGAAGGAAAATATACAGGGGCCAGAAGATCAGCGTCGCGAGTCGATTCCATTCGAATATATTCCGGTGGATGAACATCGTAAGCATGACCAGGGTAGTGAATGTCAAAATCATCCATAGTGTGAGACGTCCGGGCGACCAGCGTGGGACGAACCAAAAAAGAATCAATGGTATGTATGCGGCGAGATAAACCGCCCCTACAAAGCGTGAGTTGAACGGTGGGATGGTCCAGGCCCACAGATCCGAGGCAAGATCTGGCAGAAAGAATAATAAGATACCGGCTGCAAAGACGACCGAGCACTCTACAGCAACGACCATCCGCAGAAAAGAGGGAACTTCGGGATTCTCGTCCGAGCGATTGAACATGTCAGACTGCCTTCTCAGCTCGCACCTGCTCTTTTTGAAGCGCGAAGAAGCCAAGGTAAATGGCGATCACCGCCTCGAGACCGTGCAGCCAGATATCATGCCCATAGAGAGGCATGAATCCAAATCCGGTCCGGAGAGCAGGCAGCAAACCCATCACGGTTAAGACAGCCAGTATCACGCCAAAATAGCGGGAGAATCTGAGAGCAGACTGAAAGCTCCGGGATGCCAGGATTCCTGTGATACCCCAACCAAAATGGAAGAGGTTATGAATGATATTGACCGGAAACAACCCGAGCAACAAGCCATAACTCGTGTCCACCACAAGGTGCGGGGCCTCCGCTGGGGCGTGGGTGGTAAAGAACGGCAGAAAGCCGGCAATGCCGGCTCCCGTGAAAGCAATCCCGACGACCAGCGCGAAGTACCGGGTAAAGAGGGGCAGCGAGTCATTCCTGTGCATCATGTCCGCTCCTTGAACCTATAAAGTTTATATTTCCCCCAGGCTAGCTGACCGAGACGAGCTCCACGTCGAATACCAGCGTGGCATTCGGCGGGATCACACCGCCCGCGCCGCGCTCGCCGTAAGCCAGCTGAGGTGGGATGATCAGCTGCGCCCTGCCGCCGGCCTTCATCAGCGCGATACCCTCATCCCAACCCTTGATTACGCGCCCGGCGCCGAGCGGAAAGGAGATCGGCTCACCGCGCGAGATGGAACTATCGAAAACCCTGCCATCCTGAAATTTCCCGGTGTAATGCACGCTGACCGTCTTACCGGACTCTGCCTGCGCGCCTGTTCCTTGTTCCACTTCGATATATTCCAGTCCGCTTGCTGTTTTCATCATATCCTCCAGCTGATGGATTTGCGTTTCTATTGTACCTGTTCTTCCAAACCTTCTCTCAGGGAGGAGCGGCTATCTATCGTCCCAATCCATGACAATTATCACTAACTGAAACAGGACAAAAATCCTACAATGAAATTCAAATCGGCGATTCTTCATCTTTTTTCTGGGAGATGATGCTTTGATGGAAGTCTACAATCACGATCTAATCATTTTGGGCACGGGTCTGGCAGGGCTGCGCGCTGCACTGGAAGCCTCCCGGCAAAGCCAGGGGGAACTGGATATTGCCCTGGTCTCCAAGCTGCAATTGATGCGGGCGCATTCGGTGGCGGCAGAGGGCGGCACAGCCGCCGTCATGCGACAGGATCTGGGTGACAGCTACGAGCTTCACGCCTGGGATACGGTCAAAGGCTCGGATTTTCTGGCGGACCAGGATGCAGTGGATTTCTTTGTCCATGAAATGCCAAAGGAGATCCTGCACCTGGATCACTGGGGCATTCCCTGGTCCCGGCGCGAGGATGGGCATATCGCGCAGCGGCCGTTCGGCGGGCATACGTATCCTCGGGCGGTGTTCGCCGCCGATAAAACCGGTCTGCTCGAGATGCAAACCCTGTACGATACCTTAATGAAATATACGAAACAACTCAAGCGCTACGACGAAGGATTTGTGACATCGATCCTGATCGAGGAGAACCGCTTCGCCGGCTTGACCATGATCGACATGCTCCAGGGTCGTTTCGTTTTGATTCGCGGCAAAGCACTGATACTGGCGACGGGCGGCGCGGGACAGATCTTTGGCTTTACGACCTATTCCGAGACCGTGACGGGCGATGGTCTGGCAATGGCATACCGCGCCGGGCTACCGCTCAAGGACATGGAATTCATCCAGTTCCATCCGACCGGCTTGATCCCCAGCGGAATATTGATGACGGAAGCCTGCCGCGGCGAGGGCGGAACGCTGCTTAATACACAGGCCGAGCGCTTCATGAGCAAGTATGCGCCATCCAAGATGGAGCTGGCGCCGCGCGATATGGTCTCTCGCTCGGAGATGACTGAGATCGAGGCCGGACGCGGCTTTCCCGGACCGGAAGGACTCGATTACATTCATCTGGACCTGCGCCATCTGGGAAGGGAGCGAATCTTAGATCGGTTGCCGCTCATCCGTGAAGTGACCATCAAGCACATCGGGCTCGATCCCATCGAAAAGCCGATTCCCATCCGCCCGGTGGCACATTACACCATGGGCGGTGTGCATACGGATATTCGGGGCCGCACCCCGGTCGAAAACATCTGGGCAGCGGGCGAGGTGGCGTGCGTGTCGCTGCATGGCGCCAACCGGCTCGGCGCAAACTCTACGGCGGAGTGTCTTGTCTGGGGAAGAGTGGCGGGCGCTGAAGCGGCGCGCTATGCCGCAGCTGCATCGGCTGTGGAGGCACCTCTCGAAGCCGCGCGGGCGGAATGGTCGAGGCTCGAGACGCTTTTCCAGTCAACGGGCGGCGAAGACCATTACCAGATCCGAAAAGAGCTGCGCCGGGCGCTGGACGCACATATGGGGGTCTTCCGCACCGGCGAGAGCATCCAGTCCGGCTTGAACAAGATCCGGGATTTGAAAGAGCGATACAGGCACATTTTCCTCAAGGACAAAAGCTTGCGCTACAACACCGATCTGGAACGCGCCATCGAGACAGGCTTCATGATCGACGTCGCCGAGGTGGCGACGCTGGGAGCTCTCATGCGAACGGAGTCGCGTGGTGGCCACGCTCGCCGCGATTACCAGTCACGCGATGACGTGAACTGGCTAAAGCACACACTGGCGTGCTACACGCCCGACGGTCCGGCGCTGGAATATGCCCCGGTGGATATCTCGATCTGGCAGCCCGTAGAGAGGAAGTACTAAATGAAACGAGAGGCAGTAAAACCCTATCCGAACCGGCTTGGCGTGAAGGGCTGGCTGTATGCAGGCCGCTATACCTTCGAGCGTTATCTGTATCTGGGACACCGGCTTTCGGGGATTGGCTTGCTGGCTTACATGGTCCTGCACATTGTCGAAACGGCAAACCGGATGCGCGGCGAAGAAGCCTGGGCAGGTCTGATGGCGCTCTTTGCTTCTCCGCCGTTCAAGGTCGTGGAATATCTGCTCTTCGCTGCGGCGGTCTTCCATGCCATGAACGGTGTCCGGCTGCTGGTCACCGAGCTTGGATTCTCCCTCGGGAAGCCGAAAGATCCGGTCTATCCATATTCCACGTCGGTGCTGAGACACCGCCCGCTGACCTATGTGGTGATGGCGTTAGCCGGTCTGATCATGATCCTCGGGGCCTCAAGTTTTATCCTCGAATAAGGGGATAGGAGAGAAACCATGCGCGAAACCCGTTTATGGTCACTGCATTTGCTGGCAATTCCCGTGATTCTCGTGCTGCTGGGCATGCACTTCGCTCTCATGCATTACGCGCCCATCTTTTACGGGATGAGTGTGGAAGAGGCGCGTAGCTTTGAAGTCATGATCGAGCGCGGGCGCAGCCTGGCGCAGTTCGTGCTCTATATTTTATTGCTGGCTGCGGGCTTGTATCACGGGTTTTACGGTCTGCGCGGAATCCTGCGTGAGCTGCCTCTGACGCCGGCTCTCGCAAAAGCAGTAGACATTGGCATTTTGACTATCGGGTTGCTGGTCTTTGGATTGGGCACGTATGTGACCTGGTGGACCTTCAGTTATAGGATCGGAGGCTGAGCATGGCGTCTGCGAACACAACACCGCGAGAAATCACCTTTCGCATCCGCCGCTTTGATCCCGATAACGATGCGGCTCCCCGCTGGGAGCAGTATCGCCTGCACGTAACCGAAGGGATGACCGTCCTGGAGGCGCTGCATGAGCTCAAGGCGCAGCAGGCGCCATCCCTTGCCTGGCGCTCCTCCTGCCGGATGGGTGTGTGCGGATCCTGCGGCATGTTCATCAATAGCCTGCCGCAGCTTGCCTGTCAAACGCAGGTGTTACATCTAGGAACGGATGTGGTGACGGTGGCGCCGCTGCCGAATTACCCCAATGTCAAAGACCTGGTCCCGGATCTTGAGCCTCTCATTGAGAAGCACGCCGCGATCAAGCCCTTCATTATTCATCCCAATGTGCGAGAGATGGACGAGCCGAGCGGTGAATTCCTGCAGACTCCTGACGAGCGCGAAGCCTTCAGCCAGTTCACCTACTGCATCAAATGCGGCTTGTGCCTGGCGGCTTGCCCGACCGTCGCCACAGATCCACTTTTCCTCGGGCCCCAGGCGTTAGCCCAGGCATATCGCTACACCGTCGACAATCGCGATTGCGGCCTGCCGGAGAGACTGGAAGCCATCGACGCCTTCCACGGACCCTATCAATGTCACCTGGCGGGCGCCTGCTCGCAGGCTTGTCCGAAGGGTGTAGACCCTGCCTTGGGGATCCAGTTGCTCAAGCGCACCCTGGTCCTTGACAGCATCGGCTTTGGCAAGAAGAAGTCATCGGTCGCGAAGGTTAGTCCGCTGGCAGACATAGTGAGAGCCATTGAAGAGTTTGCACCACCGCCGAGGACGGTGAACCCGTGATCTGTTGTCGGTAACTATGCGCCGCGTCCTAAAAAGGACGCGGCTTTGTTTATAAAGTGGCATTTCATTTCACGAGAGGGTAAAATACTGTCGTTCGAACGATCTTCACGCGGAGGTTCCGATGAATTTGAGGAGAAACATCAGCCTCGCAGATGGGCTGAGTTACCGGGGCGGGTGGCCATACTGGTCCTTTATTCTGCATCGTATCGGCGGGAGCGCCCTGTTTATTTTCTTCACTTTGTATATTCTGGCTCTGCTAGGATGGGGTGCAGCCAGCACGTTGTTCGGCAACTGGTTCATACAGATCATCCTGCTGGTGTTGGGATTGTTTCATGCGCTTAATGGTCTGCGGATCACCATTCTCGACCTTTTCCCGCGCTTGATCCCCCATTACCAGCGCGTGATCCATGTTGAATGGATCGCCTATGTTCTGATAGCCGGGTTTGCAATATTCTCGATCCTGCGCAGCGCCTTTGGAGGCTAAGCATGGCAACACGAACACTTCCCGTTTCCAAACGGGGACTTAATTTCGAAATGTTCATGTGGGGCTTCACACGCTTCACCGTGATCGCTATGTACGGGTTGATCCTGGCGGGCATTCTGGGAGCATTGAGCATCAGCGCGCGGACCGGTGCAAACTTCAGTGATATCCTATACTGGGCATTCTTCCCCAACCTGGCGGCGAATCCACTGGAACAGGTCTGGATGACCATCCTTGCCAAGTTAATGGTCACCGCGTTCGTGCTGGTTGTCTGCGGGCACGGCGTTCACGGTGTGCTGGAAATTCTGGACGATTATTTCGATAGCCCGCGCGCCCGGCGCTGGTCACGCAATTTCATCATTGCATATGCAGTCATTGCAAGCTTAATCGCGATCTATGTGATCTGGATCTCCTAGGAGACACGTTTCATGGCAAATGTTCATCAGTTTGATGTAGTGGTTGTCGGAGCGGGAGGCGCGGGGCTCATGGCAGGCTTGTATGCCTCGCGCGGCGCCAAGACTGCTGTGATCAGTAAACTCTACCCGACGCGCTCGCACACGGGCGCGGCGCAGGGCGGCATCAGCGCGGCGCTCGGGAATTATGAGGAAGACCGCCCGGAATGGCATATGTATGATACGGTCAAGGGATCCGATTATTTGGGCGACCAGGACGCGATCGAGTTCATGTGCAACGAAGCCATCGACGCCGTGCTCGAGCTCGAGCATATGGGTCTACCCTTCGACCGGACGCCCGAGGGCAAAATCTCGCAGCGTCCGTTCGGCGGACATACCAATAATGAAACGGGAAAACCTGTCCGGCGGGCGGCGCACGCTGCCGACCGCACCGGTCACATGATTTTGCAGACCCTGTACCAGCAATGCCTGAAGAATAAGGTGACGTTCTTCGACGAATATCAGGTCCTTGACTTCATCATGACCGATGGACAGGCGACGGGAGTGGTTGCCGTTGCCCTGGCGACCGGCGAGCTGCATACATTCCATGCGAAGGCCGTCATCCTGGCTACGGGCGGCCACGGACGTATCTTCGAAGTGACATCCAACGCCTATGCCTACACAGGCGATGGCGCAGCGATCCTCTTTCGGCACGGGATTCCGCTCGAGGATATGGAGTTCTTCCAATTCCATCCGACGGGCATTTATAAGCTGGGCATTCTCATCACGGAGGGCGCCCGCGGCGAGGGGGCGGTGCTCATCAATGGCAAGGGGGAGCGCTTTATGCCAAAGTATGCGCCCAGTGTGAAGGACCTTGCCTCGCGTGATGTTGTGAGCCGTGCCATCTATATGGAGATCAAAGAAGGGCGCGGCGTAGAGGGAAAGAATTATGTGTACCTGGATATTCGCCCGGAGACCGTGAATCGGTTTGCGGCGGAAGACGGGCGCACGAATCCCGATGGCTCGCCATATACCATCACCGGTGAGACCGTCCTGAAGAAAATCCCGGATATTGTGGATTTCTGCCGCGTGTACCTGGGCGTGGACCCGGTAACCCAGATGATGCCAACTCAGCCCACCGCTCATTACACGATGGGCGGTATCCCGACAAACAAGTATGGGGAGGTGGTGGTCGATGGCAACGGCACAACCTTCCCCGGATTGTTCGCGGCGGGTGAATGTGCGTGTGTGTCGGTCCACGGCGCGAACCGCCTGGGGACCAACTCTTTGCTGGATCTGGTTGTCTTTGGCAAACACGCCGGTCTCAGAGCCGCGGAATTTGCCAACGGCGCGGACTTCGCGAAGCTTTCCCAGGATGGGGAAGCAGGCGCCCGGTCCCAGTTTGAGGCGCTGCGCAACGGGTCCGGCAAAGAGAATGCATACGATATCTCGAACGATATGAAGAACGTGATGTTTACGGACGTGGGCATCTATCGCACCGGCAGCGGGATGGAGAATGCCCTCGATAAGCTGATGGAATTAAAAGATCGCTACAAGCATGTCAAGGTCAGCGATACGGGCAAGATCTTCAACACCGAGCTGTTGAACGCCTGGGAGTTGGGCAACATGCTCGACGTGGCGGAGGCGGTGACGGTCAGTGCCCTGAACCGGACGGAATCACGCGGCGGCCACGCGCGCGAGGACTATCCCGAGCGCGATGACGAGCACTGGCTTCGTCACTCCCTGATTGTTAAGAAGAATGGCCGGCTGGATATCAGCTATAAGCCGGTGGTGATCACAAAGTTCCAGCCGAAAGCGAGAGTGTATTAGAGGTACTATGGAAGTCACAGTCAAAATTTTTCGTTACAACCCTGAGAAAGACAAGCGCGGTCATTACGAGACATATAAGGTGGAAGCACAGGAAACGGACCGCATCCTGGATGTCCTGGAATTAATCAAGGGACATCAGGATGGCTCCCTATCGTTCCGACGCTCGTGCGCGCACGGCGTGTGCGGATCGGATGCCATGCGCATTAACGGCAAGAACATGCTGGCATGTAAGGCGTTGGTGCGGGATGTGGGCGATAAAATCACAGTGGAGCCCCTGCTCGGACTCAAGGTCCAAAAAGACCTGATTGTGGACATGGAGCCATTCTTCGACAACTATAAGAAGGTGCTCCCGTACTTCATCAACGACAACCCGCTGCCCGCAGATGGTCGGGAGCGACTCCAAACCCCCGAGCAGCGCGCCCGCTTCGACGACACGACCAAGTGCATTCTGTGCGCCGCATGCACGACATCCTGTCCCTCGTACTGGGGCAGCGATGATTACCTTGGTCCCGCGGCCCTGGTGGCTGCCCATCGCTTCATCTACGACAGCCGCGACGAAGCCGCCGCCGAGCGCATGCACATCATCAGCGAGACGAATGGCCTGGCGCGCTGCCATACCATCTATAACTGCACGATGGCATGCCCGCGCGATATCCAGATCACAAAGGCAATCGGCGAGCTCAAGATGACTTCGCTAACGGGAAAGCTAGATTGAAGATACACCGCGGGTAGAGACCGGAAATTAGATAAGCCGTGTCGTCAAGGCGCGGCTTGTTTTATTTAAGAGCTGAAGATTTCATTGGAGGATTTCTGTGACATACTCCCAACTTGCCTATCTACACCTGGTGACCGTCGTTCCCGCCTTTGCCATTGGCGCTTTGCAGCTTATCAGGCGTAAGGGCACCTCAAGCCATAAACTGCTGGGGAAGGTCTACATGATATTGATGCTGGCAACGGCGCTCATCACGCTGGCGATGCCTGCCGAGGTAGGACCACGCTTTCTGGGTCACTTCGGGTTCATCCACGCCTTCAGCCTTCTCGCGTTGCTCAGCGTTCCTTTTGCGTATGTGGCGGCGCGGCGCGGGAATATCAAAGCCCATCGTTCCAGTATGATCTGGTTGTTTATCGGCGGCATCTTGATCGCGGGCTCATTTGCCTTTGGTCCCGGGCGGATGTTAAACGCATGGCTGTTTGGATAGTACTGTAGAAAGGAGATTCATATGCCCGAACACTTTGACATTGTGATCAAGCATGCCCGTTTACGCAATCGACAACAGCTCATTGATATTGGAGTCGCAAACGGAACCATTACTTCTCTGGAAAAGCAACTGGACGGTGATGCAGACACGACGCTTGACGCTCAAGGAAACCTGGTGACAGAATCTTTCGTCAACCCGCATCTGCACCTCTGCAAAGTCTACACCCGCCAGATGATGGACGACGAGGCGCTGACCGGGTATCACGCCGAGGGCATGGGCAAGGCAATGACCACCATCGAGCTGGCAGCGCGAGTCAAAGAAAAATATGCCGAAGAGTGGATCATCAAAAACGTACGCCGCGCGCTGGCGCAGGCTACACTCTACGGCAACACTCACATCCGCGCCTTTGCGGATGTTGACAGCAAAGCTCGCCTGGAGGCGATGAAGGCACTGATCCGGGCGCGCGAGGAGTTCAAGGGCATCGTGGAGGTACAGGTCTGCGCGTTCGCGCAGGATGGCTTGAGGCGCGAGCCCGGCGCGAGCGAGCTGATGCATGAAGCCATGGAGATGGGCGCAGACGTTGCGGGCGGCATCCCGTGGATCGAGTATACCGAGGCGGATATCCAGGCGCATATCCGGGAGATTTTCGACCTGGCGCAGGAGTTCGATAAGGATGTCTCCATGCTGGTGGACGATGCCGGGGATTCCGGGCTGCGCTCGCTGGAAGGCATGGCTGTCGAGGCGATCCGGCGCGGGTGGCAGGGGCGCGCCCTGGCGCACCATGCCCGGGCCATGGAGTTGTATCCACAGCCTTACTTTCAGAAGCTTGCCGCGCTCCTCAAGCAGGCGCAAATGGCGGTGGTCAGCGACCCTCACACGGGTCCGCTGCACGCCCGGGTGAAGGAATTGGTGGAAGAAGGGGTAACCGTCTGCCTGGGGCAGGACGACATCTCGGATGGCTATTATCCGTTCGGGCGCAACAACATGCTGGAGGTGGCGTTCCTTGCCGCGCACCTGCTCTGGATGACTACGAACCGCGAGATCGAGACGCTCTATGACATGATCACGGGCAATGCGGCGCGCGCGATGAACCTGAGGGATCATTCTCTCGAGGTCGGCGCACCGGCAAACCTCGTCGTCTTATCTGCACCGAATGTTCTGGAGGTGCTGCGTGAGCACGCCGCGCCTCTGCATGTCATCAGTCACGGCAGGCTGATCGATCGCGACCGGATGGAAACGCTCACACGCACGGGAGAATGGTGATCACGAAAATTTCGCCTTTACCTCTTTGACAAATAACTCGTACGACTCCGGATCGTTCCCCGCAAAATCCAGGCACAGATGATCCGCCCCGACGCGTTGATATTCTGCGACAATATCAATCAACCGAGAAGGCGTCCCCACCAGTGCCATCCAGGACTCAACTCCATTGCGAAGCAAGCGCTCGATCTTCCTTTTCAAAGAGGCGTCGCTCGACGCGCAAACAACCAGGTCATAAGTCGTCTTTTCGATTGTTGATTCATCACGTCCAACCAAATCACAGTGGCGTTTGAGGGTCTCTCGCTGCTTTACAAACTCCTCCGGGGGACCCCATAAATTGCAGGCATCTCCTACTTCCGCGATAATTCGCATCGTGAGCTTAGGTCCCACCCCGCCGATCAAAATGGGAGGGTGAGGCTTCTGCAGCGGTTTCGGCTCGAGAATCGCATTCTCAACGTGGAAATATTTTCCATGGAAGTTGAAGGGGGCATTCGTCCATAAGCCCTTGATCAATTGCAGTGCTTCTTTCATCTGCGCCAGCCGCACAGATGGCTTTTCGATAAACTCAAACCCGTAGGCCTGATATTCGGGTTTGTAGCCTCCCGCGCCGAAACCGAAGTTCAACCGCCCACGGCTGATGTGGTCAAGGCTGGCTGCCATGCGAGCCAGGAGCGCAGGATTGCCATAGCCCACGGGACTGACCATCGCCCCCAGCCGGATGTGGCTCGTCACCGCTGCCAGCGCCGGAAGGACGGTCGAGGCGTCGAGGAATGGCTCCTGGACTGAACCGTGCGCCGGGAGCTGGTAGAAATGATCCATCACCCAGAAGGAATCGAAGCCATCCCGCTCCACGCGCTGGATGTGAGCCCGGCTATCTTCCCAGATATTCCCGGTCCCATCTGGATATACAAACGATGTATTGCGGATGCCGAACTTCATTACATTTCAGAAGAGAGAATATTGTAAACGGATTCAAAAACGTGGCTCATACCAAATATGAGCCACGTTTACTTGATCAAAGATATTCTTCGACGTCAGTATTATGCTATTTGATCTGACCGCGAATCTCGCCGGGCGGGAACTCCAGTGTGTGAACGTTCACATACGTATCGCCACTGCGCATCCTCTCCAGCAATTCCTCGAAGTTGGCAACGCCCTCAGGACACTCCGGCGAAGGGGCGCGGGGGATCACGGTCGTAATGGTTCCTTCCGCCAGCACACCGTTGACCGTAACACCCTCTGCAACGAACCCGAACAGGAACGCCACCACGGGCCCGTTGACACCTTCTGCACCGCAGTGGATATGCGCCTGCGTGACGCCATCGATATTTGCCACGATCAGCTTGAAGCTCAGCGCGGTCCCTTCCTTGTTTAATTTGAAGGTTGCGACGCCGGTCCCGTTCGTGTCACGCACCGGGACCTCCTGCCGTCCGCTGAGCGGCGCCGCGAAATTCCGCTGGTCCGGCGGGCTAGCGGAAGCCACGCTCGTCGTAATAAACAAGGTCACTACTATGAGGACCACAAATAAAATCCTGATCTTTTTCATGGGTTTCACCTTTCTATTTGTAGAATGATCAGTAACAAACGGATGCAATTTCTTGGTCGAACCCTGCATTGCTTCTTCCTTGAACCGGGAATCACCTCCTTTCTCCATGCAGCGAACATCTGAATCAACGCTTACAGATACAATACGACCAGGGAAGCCAGCGGATATTCCGCTGGCTTCCCTTTCAATCATTGTTTTTTATTCTACTGCCTCCAGCTGACCTCGTATCGCGCCGGACGGAAATTCGGCGTTATGGACGTTCACATAATATCCCGCGGGATTCCGGATGATGTTTCTGATCAACCGGACATCGACATTATTTGCGCATCCAGTCGAGGAGCCGTCGGTTGGCGGTGGATTCAGTGGTACTACCACGGGTCCTGCCACATCGGGCGCACCGACATGAATATGAGCTGCGGTCGCCGGTTCGATATCGGAAACCATGAGTGCAAAGCAGACCTGGCGCTTGAACTGGTTGACAGTAATATTTGCCATGCCACTGCCATCCGGGTCGCCGGGACCTGGAACCTCTGCTGCACCTGTCAGCTCTGTGGAGAATTCCCTATCGTCATTATCAGCCCCAACTCTAAAGATTTCAAAAACCGCTCCGTGGGTCAGAGAGACGACGTACAGGTTCCCATTGGGTCCCATTTCGATATCGGTACCAGAGCCGAAATTCCGGCCAATGAGCAGGCGCCGGCTTTCCGTGATCTCATGCTTGGCGCGATTATCCGCCACAAGATCCCGCAAGCCGCGCCCGTGGGGGTCGATC
>DATHTH010000309.1:0-10587 GCA_035463495.1 Anaerolineales bacterium
TGGTCTTGCAGATATGCGGCCAGCTCCGGCACCAGGAACATAAAGTTGTTTGCCACGTTCAACGTCCGGCAATAAGCGCCTTCATCTCGGGTGAACGCAGGGGCGTAGGCGGAATCCTTGTTGAACTGGCTGGCGCGCAGCCCCATCAAACGCTCCAACTCCTGACGGATCGGGGCTGACTCCGGTTGTCCGGCTAGCCGTTCCAGACCCAGGTAGCCAAGATAGCCGGCAATATAGGCGTTGTGCACCATGGGCATGCGAGCCAATATCCCGTCATCGGGAACTGCGTTGAAGCTTGCCATGAGGGCTTTGCTGTTTTGAACTTCTGCCAGGAGTTGTTGTGCCAGGTTCGGATCGTCCATGGTTTCGGCATACTGCCAGACAGCATACAGACCATATGGGTTCATTCCCCATACAAAACCTGTGGTAGTTACCTCGGAAGGTAAATTCGCCAGCGCACCGTCTACTTCGGGTGGCAGGTCGAAGGCTTCGCGCGCCGCTCCCTGCTGCCAGCCGATGTGATTATATTGATGCGGTGGGTAGCTGGTGAACTCGTTTTGCAAGTAGGCTTGCAGTTGAGGCTGCATCGTCGCGGGTAGGTGGGGTAGTGCCTGAATCAGCGTGAGGATGGTTTCCGCCGGATGATGGAAATAGTCAACCAGGTCATCCCCGCACTGGTATTGGGAAGGCAAATCGAAGTGTCCGTGGTTGGCATAGCCGGGGCGCAGGTGCCCGGCTGCCAGCATTTTTTGGATTTCCTCCGCCAGGCGGGCTTTTAATGTTTCTGAGCTGAGAGGGGTGAGCCCGGATGGGGGAGCGATTACGGTTTCCGCCAGTGGCAAAACCTGGGGTGCAGTGTTCGAAGGCCCGAAGGCGATGATCGCATTAGAGCGGTGCATGTAGACCTTGCCCTGGTAGGGGATAGGTGGGTTGGTGTCCGCGTGAAAGCCGTACACACCATTGGGCCCCCCAAAGGCAGAATACACATCGTTGACGTTCTCCGCGTTCGGCCCGTAAAAACGGATGTCGTAACCCGGCAACAGTCGATCGAGGTTATAGCTGAAGTACGTCCATTCGGTGCCTGGTTGGTTGAGATCAAAGGCGGCTCCCACCCGATCGCAGCAGCGGTTCCAGTAGATCAGGCTTCCTCCAGCGACATATGCCTGCGGTTCATCCACGGCATTGCGGCCCGGGGCAGGCAGGCTGATAAAGGGCGTATCCAGCTTCCAACCGCTAATGTGGCCCCAGGGGATGGAGGGATCCGAGATTAAGTTATTCGACTGGTATAAGACTCCATCGCCCCCGACCACCGGGGGGTAGCGGTTGCCGCTGTGGGTGCCAAACCAGAGAATGGGAGCGTATTCGGGCTGGCCATCCTGGTCGAAGTCGTACGTCACCTCCTGGCCGGATTGCCGATCCAGTACAAAATAAGTGCGCCGCCAGGGTTTTTGTTCAAAGTACTCGGTGATAGGCGTGGTGTTGCCGTTGGACGTGATATTCGGCTGGCTGGCATCCAATGTGCGAGTACCGTTTGCCCAATCGCCGGCTTCTTGCCCGAGCAGCCCTACCCACGTGCCTTCCGGATCGTTCTCCCGGTTGGGATAGACATCCTGCGCCTCAAGAGTGGTATCTTTGCCGCCAGAAAGAAACTGGCTGCTCGAGCGGTAATTGCGACTGCCCGAAAAGATCACCCGGTCGCGGTACACCACTGGCCAAAAAGAATGGAACCCCGCCCCCGGCAACTTGGCTGATTGCCAGATCAATGCCCCACTCTCGGCATCCAGGGCATAGGCATGGCTGTCCTGTGAGGCAAAATACACCACCCCATCTTTGTAAGCCGCCGAAAACAGGATCGGTCCTTGAGTTTGATACTTCCAGGCGAGTTGTCCAGTTTGGGGTCCTGCAGTATGGATGGCATAGAAGAAGCCATCCCGGTTTCCGGCGTAAACCTTACCATCCACCACGAGTGGATTGGTCTGGAAGCCGGCCCCGGCTTCGAAGGTCCACAGTCCATGCCCGTTGAAGGCGTCAATAGCATGCAGCTTGTGGTCAAAACCGCCCACGTAAGCCACGCCATCTTGAATGGTGGGGGAATGGCCCAGGGGTAACTCGGTAGGATAGACCCATCGCTCGGTGCCGCTCTCGGCATCGAGGGCATAGAGCCCCTTAGCGGTGGCAATGTAGAGGGTTTGGTAGGCTGTGATGATCTGTACCTTCTGAGAGATGTAGGGCTCAAATGGCTTATGCCACAATGGCTGCAGCTGTCCGCGCACTTCCTCCGCCGTCCAGGAGGTGCGCTCTGGGTTGGCGCCCGCCATCGGCCAGTCTGCATCACCTGTAGCTTGACTATTGGATGCTGTGGCAACGGTTGATACTTCATCCTGATGGCTTGTATTCGAAACAGGGGTATTGGTCGATTCTGGGGTGTTCGTACTCGTCGTCGAACTCATGCTCGGTTTTGTAGCCTGGGCGTCCTCTTCAGGGGCATTACTCGCCACAGGCTCGAAACGCGGTGCTTTATCCTGCAACAGGGCTGTCAACGATAGCCCTATCAGGGAGAAAATTAGCAACAGTTGAGGCATTTTACTTGCCATGAGGATCCTACCAGTTCTCTTTAACATATCGGGGGCTACAGGCGCTTATCGAGCCGTCTCGACCTACTGCTGAATCAAGCCCTGCATATCAATAAATTCGGCAAAAAGCAGAGCCTTTTCCAGCGCACCTGCCTCATTGACGTGACGTCCATCGGCCCAGTATTTCGCATCTTGCGGCATAACTGCTGCAAAATCAAACAGGGTTACATGGTGAAGAGTGGCTACCTCTCTTACAACATCGTTATTCTCCTGAAATCCTTGCTGGTAATAAGACATGGATGCATAATCATCCAGGTACGGAGAATATGCCCATGTCACAAACAGGACATCAATATCGTGCTCTTCTGAAATGGCGATCATATTTTCCAGATTGCGGCGGAAATAGACGGGAGGGTTTCTCTCCAGTACGGTCGCGGGATCCAGATCGTTCTCAGTGAGGCGAAACTCATACGGCCAGCTCAAGAACGTTGAGGAGCTCACGAAGTCATCCACCGAAACCTGGCGTGTAAAATTCGTCAGCCTGCTCACGATCCTCAACAAAGCACTCCGTTCCCAGAGTGGAACCGGTGGGACTTGCCACCGTTGGCGTCTTCCCGAGTTGTCTCCTTGATACGCAGCCGGATCAACCAATCTCGCATGAACATCGTTGGTACCCTCATAGATGATGACCAGATCTGGATCAAGATCGAGGACGCGAAATTCGAGATTGATCAAGATTTCCCAGGAATTATAGCCAGGCACACCGGCGTTGATAACCTCCACATTCTGATATCCATATTGTTCCTTCAGCAGCTTCTCAAGTTGCGCAGTGAAGGTTTCTTTATTGTCTTCTATCCGGACGTCGTAGGTGGAAGAGCCGCCCAGGGCTACTATTCGATACACATTGCTTGGTTTTTCTAACGAGATCTCGTCATTGCGATAACCTAATGAATTGTGAGATGTTTGTCCCTTCTTATAATTGGGGGTCGGATAATAGACCAGATATTGATGGGGTGTCCAGGCGAAATCTTTTGGATCTATGCTCGTAAATAACACAAAGCGATCATATTGATCGGTTGTCGCCAGGTAGTTCAGCCACAATCTTGCCCCGATCTCAAGCAAGGAAAAGGTCAGCAGAACGCTGAACACGAGAAGGATGAGCTCCCCTTTTTTCGGAATCCTGATGGCTGGTTGTTTGATCAGTAGCAATATACCGACAACAAGAGCAAGGAATTGCAGTCCATATAACAGCGCAAGATAGGCAGGCAGCTCGATGCGCTGGTCGGAAACAAGCGTGAGCTCAACAAGTCGCTTGAGAGAAATACCTGCGACAATCAGGACGAGGCCCAGATAAATTGGCTCTTTGCGCTGTACCCTTAATTTACTCATCACGAAAGCTCTGCTTGTTCATGCTAAATCTTGGTCGGTAGCGTCCAGCGATGATCCATTACGATGCTAAACTTTCCATCGTGTTGCGCCAGACGGCCCGCTACCTGTCCATCTCCGACTTCAAAGACGGCGGCTGCCTCAATAAAGTCTTGCAGTCGATTATCGCCCACAATCGCGACATCGATACGATAACGGCCCGGCAGGAGCAATAGCTCATCCATCTCGCAGACAAACCTCCGACCATGCTCGGGATCATAGGTATCCTCCGGCCCCCGCACCCTGCTGTAAAAACTGGTTAAAGGCTGGCCGATGGTATCGTAGATGAAGAAATTGCATGCCATCCCTGGAACCGAGGCGTCGACAGAGAAAACAAATCGGACCGGGGATCCCGTTTTCAAGACAGATGGGGCTCCATTGCTGCCACTGGTCACCTCTGTGTTCACCAGCCTGACGTGTCCCACGCCTTTACGGTCCGTTCGCTTGGACAGGTCTTGAGTCATCGCCTGCTCGAGCGATTGCAGGTACGTGTCCACCACTTCTGTAATCGTCCCATCTGAGGAAACAGTTCCCTGCTGCAGCAAAATACCGCGCTCGCACAGTTGCTGTAGCAGCCCCATGTTGTGGCTAACGAACACGACCGTGCGGCCTTCCTTCGCTACATCGTCCATCTTACCCAGGCATTTTCTCTGAAAAGCCATGTCCCCCACGGCCAACACTTCATCGACAAGTAAGATTTCCGGCTCCAGGTGAGCAGCCACGGAAAATGCCAGACGCACGTACATACCGCTGGAATAGTGCTTGACGGGTGTATCCAGAAATTTATCAATCTCTGCAAAAGCTACAATCTCGTCCAATTTCCTCTCTATTTCAGTCTTTTTCATACCGAGAATAGCCCCGTTCAGGTAAATATTTTCGCGGCCGGTGAGTTCCGGATGAAAACCGGTTCCCACTTCCAGGAGGGAGCCCACCCGGCCATAGATATCGGCGTAACCCTCAGTTGGATCTGAGATGCCAGAGAGGATCTTGAGCAACGTGCTTTTGCCCACGCCGTTACGCCCGATAATGCCGAGAACCTCGCCTGATTTGACCTGGAAGGAAACATCCTTGAGTGCCCAGATTGTCTCGTCTAGCTCAGCCGCGCCGCCGGCCTGACCGCGCATCAGCTTGCCTGCGCGTCGAAACGGGGCGACGATCATATCTGTCAACTGATCCGTGAGCCTGTAATAGCTCTTTTGCCGACCACCAATATGATATTTCTTGCCCAAACCCTCAACCTTGATTGCAGTATCGCTCATGAGCTATACCTAAAGTACATCGGCGAAACTCTGTTCCATCCGGCGGAAATAAAAAGCGCCGCTGATGAACAAGGCTATTGCAACCAACGCGGAGACGATGATCATTTTGTCGGGCGCCGAATCAGTGCCCAGTAATGCCCATCGAAACCCCTCGACCACCCCGGCCATGGGATTCAGTCCATAGATTGTCCGCCAGGAGTCTGGAAGTAAGCTGCTGGGATACGCAATCGGGGTGATAAATAGCCAGGCCTGGGTCAGAAACGGGATCGTATAACGCACATCGCGAAATTGGACGTTCATGGCGGAGAGCCACAAGCTCACGCCGAGGGACGTGAGCAGCGCCAGCAGGGAAAAGAACGGCAGCCAGACTATATTGAGAGTGGGGGTGATACCGTAATAAAGCATGATACCCAGGAGCACAACAAAAGCCAGTACGAAATCCAGGACACCTGCAAGGACGGTTGCAATGGGCAATGCCAGGCGTGGGAAATAAATCTTCTTGATCATGTTGGCGCTGAATACCAGACTGTTGGAAGCCTGAGCAAGGGCATTGGCGAAAAACGTCCACGGGACCAGTGCGGCAAAACTAAATACGGGATAAGGAACGCCATCGGAAGGAACGTTGGCTAGCCTGCCAAAGAACAGGCTGAAGATCACCATGGTGAAAAACGGCTGGATGATAGCCCATAAGGCGCCCATGATAGTTTGCCTGTAGCGAACCTTGATATCGCGCCAGGCAAAGAAATAGAGCAGCTCCCGGTATTCCCACAGCTCGCGGAATTTGGGCCAAGCCCAGCCTTTGGATGCTTCCCGGCGCGTCCGTGGCAGGTCGGTTTGAATAGTCAATGAAGACTCTTTCATACAGTGACTCGTCTCTTAACCTTGCCCGAACTCGGTCGCCAGGATTTTCTCGGTAACTTCGCACAGATCTTCCCCTCTCACGTCCGGCTGTGGGCCGAAGGGATTCATCACCTGGCCCGGGCGGGCGACGAAGACAGCTGCGCACCCGGCACGCAGTGCGCCCGCCACATCCCAGTGGTGCGCAGTCACCAGTCGGATCTGTCCCGGTGCCACGTTCAGTCGCCTGGCCGCCAGCTGGTAGACGTCTGGCGCGGGCTTGAAGCAGTGGATCTCGTCGGCGGAGATCACCTGTTCAAAGTTGTCTCGCAGCCCCGCGTAGGTGAGTTGCGCTTCGGCAACCTGCGCTGTCGCATTGGTCAGTATGGCCAGCTTGAGTCCGCCGTCGCGCAAGCGCTGGAGACTCTGGGCAACATCGGGATAGGGCTGCAACTTCTGCAGTGTTCCTAAAATCAAGTTCTTCTCCTCCCCTAGCAGGGAGACTTTGTAGTGTCTGGCAGTGATCTCTAGGCCTGTGTCTGCCTGGACTCCGAAATCTTCATAGGTGTTGGCAAGCGCAGCTGCCATGGCTAATTGTAAGGTTTGGGTGAGCCACTCTTTCCGCACGTATACATCTCCGAAAAAACGCTCGAAGTGCGGATCCAGCGCCCGGAGGTCTAACAAAGTCCCCAGGAGGTCAAAAACAATGATACGCGGCATGAAGTCTCCTTAGGCTGATCTCAATGTACAAAAGTTCTTTCGGGCGGGTTATCCACGGAATTGCTGCATAAGGCCGTGCGCATTTTCGCTCTCATTTCCAGCGTCCTAAATCGGGATGTCGCTGAGCTGTCCGCGGAAAACATGGTTTTCATTCTTCTCGACCACCTCGATGTAGCGGCGCATCACGTCCAGTACACGGACATCGTCCCGATTAAAGACCTCGCCCTGCAACAAGCGCAGAACCTCGACCCGGTAGTCACTCTGGATAAAGAGCGTAAAGAGCGGGAGCAGTTTGTAGTACAGCCGGATGAATTCGTACCAGATGTCCACACCGCCTCGTAGCGTCCGCTCGTAAGGTTTGAAAGCCTCTTCGCTGAGGTTGCCCGATTCCAGCGCGGCTTGAATTGTCTGTGCGCCATAACGGGCGCTGTACATCGCGACGCTTACTCCCGAGGAGAAAATGGGATCGACAAAGCGGGCGGCATCGCCGATCATCAAGAAGCCGTTACCACAGAACTTGTCGAGGACATAGCTGTAATCACCTTCTGTCTTGAAATCGTTGATACGTACCGCATTAGCCATTGCCCGTGCGAGCCCCTGGTTGGATTGGACGTAGGTATTAAAATAACGCTCCGACTCGGACTTGAACTGTTGAAAGACTTCGCGCTCCGCCACCACGCCCACAGACGTGATCGTGTCAGTGATCGGAATCTGCCACGCCCAGCCTCTCTTGACAGGCAGGAAATAAATGTGGATGTAGTCAGCGGTTCTCGCGTCTTCGCCGCGCTCGACATTTTGGAACCACGCATGGACGGCATACTGGTTGAAGATCTTATCGTTCCGCTTCAAATTCAGCTGGCGCCCGAGAAGGGTTTGCCTGCCGCTGGCATCGACCACGATCCGGGCAGGGATGTCAATCTCCTGTCCGGCGAACTTAGCCCGAACCCCTACGGCTCGATCGTCCACAAAATTGACCCTTTTTACTTGCACGCCCTGGTGTATCTCTGAGCCCAGGCTCTGGGCATGCTTGAGCAGCAGCAGGTCGAACTTACCCCGGTCCACGTGGTAGGTATGGTCACGATCGATGCCTTCCTGGCGAAATTCAGAAAAGTGGAGTGCCTGCTCCTTCCCTTTGAAATCGCGCCACGCGGCGCCGTACTTCTTGGGGAATCCCGATTGATCCATTGTGTCGAGCAGCCCGAGCTCGCTAAAGACCCGCATTGTGGAGAGGACCAGCGACTCGCCCACGTGGGGGCGGGGCTGGTTATGACCTTCCAAAATCAGATTCTTGATCCCGGCCTTCGACAGATAGGCCCCCATCGTCGCGCCGGCCGGTCCGCCGCCAATAATAATCACATCGTACATCGGTATCCTCCTATTCTCAATGCCTGGCTGAATTACTTGCTGCTTTGTTCGTTCATTCTCTCCGAGCCGCCCCGCTCTGCTCAGGGACTCGCTACATACTGCCGGGAACCGGGTATGCGCCCATTAGCTCTCGTCTTCGCTTGAAATACTGTATCGCCGAGAGTGCCGGACTGGTCATAAAGGTCGTCAGAAGAGCCATCAAGACCATCATAGTAAAGAGCGTTGGCGAGATCACGCCCAGATCATAGCCAATTGAGAGCACAATGAGCTCCATCAAACCGCGGGTGTTCATCAGCGCCCCGAGGGCAAGGGACTCCGACCAGGAATGACCGGTGAACTTGGCTGCCGCCAGGCTCCCGCCCACCTTGCCTGCCACTGCCACCAGAATAATCAGGCCACAGATCAACCAGGCCGAGAGGTCATTCAAGAGTCCGATCTGAGTCTTAAGACCGGTAGAGGCGAAGAATAACGGTAGAAGGATGACCAGACTGACATCCTCAATCTTGACCGCCAGCATCTTTCTAAAGTCGACCTGGGCGGGCATGACCACACCAGCCAGAAAAGCACCAAAGAGAGCATGGATACCGATCATCTCGGTGGTAAAAGCGGATAGAAACAGAACAATAAATGCGGTAACTGTGAAAGCCTGGCTGGATTTTTCTGCGCCAGCCGACCCGGATGCAAGGTGCTGGAGGAAAGGCCGTACCAGTGCGAGCATCGTGAAAACGTAGAGGACCGAAAGGACAATGGGAAAAAGAGCGTTCGTGACGGCTCCAGCCTGGACGACCACAACTAAGACAGCAAGGATACACCACGCCGTGACATCGCCGGCGGCCGCAGAGGTGAGAGCCAGAACACCCAGCGCGGATTGGCTCAGGCCTCGCTCCTGCAAAATGCGGGCTAAGACAGGGAAGGCTGTGATGCTCATTGCAATGCCCATAAACAAGCTGAAGCCGAGGAAGGAAATGGATGCGGGAGCAAAGGCTGAATACAGGAAGTACGCCAGGCTGACGCCCATTGCAAAGGGGGTGATAATGCTGGCATGGCTGACGAGGATAGCCGTGTGAGCCTTATTCTTGAGCAGATGGACGTCCAATTCCAGTCCAATAATAAACATGAACAGGATCAAGCCCAGCCGGCTGAGAATCTCGATGCTCCGCAGCGAATCTGGAGGGAACAGGAAACCGCTCACCTCCGGCCAGATCAGACCCAACAAGGATGGGCCAAGGACGATGCCGGCAACGATCTCTCCAATTACCAATGGCTGACCAACTTTAGCCACGAGCAAAGCGAGCAACCGGGAAACCACAATGATTACGGTAATTTGCAGCAGAAGGCGGCTGAACGGATCTGAGAAGCCCTGCGAAAAATTTCCGAAGAAGCCAGACGGAGCAGTCTCCTGAATAGGAGCGCCGATCTCCTCTAGCTCATTCGCCCCTTGGCGTGACGCAACTCCCGATATTTGGCGGTTTTGTGCATTCTCCAGGTGTGCTCCCTGGTCGAGGACGAACCAGACTAGCGAACCGAAGATAACGATTGTCAGCACATAGAAAAGGAGTTTTCGATTCATGCTAGAGCCCCAGCCATCGGGCGATGATCATTCTCTGGATATCAGATGTGCCGGAGTAAAGTGTACCTCCAATAGCGTCACGCAGGTCGCGCTCGACTTCAAGCTCGGTCGTATAACCATAGCCGCCGTAGGTTCGGACGGCATCCAGGCTGGATTGGACAAAGCTTTCGCTCAAATATAGCTTGGCCAGCGCCGCCTCCATAATCGCAGGTTTTCCGGCTTTTTTGAGCCAGGCTACTTTGTATAGGAGCAGTCGAGCCGTTTCCAGCCGAACCTTCATGTCGGCGATTCGGTTGGAAACCGACTGAAACTTACCAATCTTCTGCCCGAACTGCGAGCGTTCGCGTGCATAGCGAATGCATTCTTCCAGTTGGCGTTCCATGGCGCCAATGTGGCTACCCAGGATGCAGCTGCGCTCCCATTCCATTGAGCTGTTGAAAATGGCAGCGCCAGCGCCTTCTGGACCTAACCTGCTCTCAACCGGCAGGACACATTCCTCGAAGATCAACTCACCCATCGGTGAGGTCCGCAAGCCCATTTTTTCGATGTTCCGGCTGACTCTAAAACCCGGCGTTCCTTTGTCCACCAGAAAGGCAGTGACCCCTCCCATTCCCTTGGCGGGGTCGACTGTTGCAAAGATCACAGCCATGTCGGCAATGGGTGCGTTGGTCACAAACATTTTTGTCCCGTTCAGGAGATAGCCCTCGCTGGTCCGCTCTGCCCTGGTGCGTAGACTGTAGGCATCCGAACCCGACTCCGGCTCGGACATGCCGTGAGCGCCAATCAATTCTCCGCTGCACAACCCCGGCAGATACTTTTGCTTTTGAGCTTCCGTGCC
>DATHTH010000310.1:0-10676 GCA_035463495.1 Anaerolineales bacterium
AATGAGAAGAGATGTTTTTCAGGCAATTGCCGACCCCAAGCGAAGAGCCATCATAGGTTTGCTCGCCCATCAAAAGCTCAGCCTCAACCGGGTTGCTGAGCATTTTGATATCAGCCGCCCGGCCGTCTCCCGGCATATCAAAATTCTTGCCGAATGCGGATTGGTAGTTGTCCGCCAGCATGGGCGTGAGCGCTATTGCGAAGTGCGATTGGAAAAACTCGATGAAGTTTCCGATTGGGTGGAGCAGTACCGCCAGATATGGGAAGCCCGTTTAGATCGCCTAGATGAGTATCTGAAAGAGCTGAAAGCCAAGGAGAAAAAATGATCGGTGAAACGGAATCAGCGCAACGATCTGAAGGTGGCAGGATTGTTATCACGCGCGTCTTCGATGCTCCGCCTGAGCTTGTCTGGAAGGCGTGGACCGATCCCGAGCATTTCAAGCGCTGGTGGGGCCCCAGACACTATACCAGTCCCTTCTGCGAGATGGATTTGCGCGTGGGCGGTAGATATCTCAACTGTATGCGCTCACCGGAGGGGCAAGATTACTGGGGGACCGGGGTCTTCCTTGAGATCGTTCCTATGCAGCGCCTGGTGTTCACCGACTGTTTTGCCGACGAAAAGGGGAATATCGTGCCTGCCAGTTATTACGGCATGAGCCCGGATTTTCCGCTCGAAATGCTGGTAACCGTGACCTTCGAGGACCTCGGCAGCAGGACCCGGATGACGCTCGAACACAGCGGACTGCCCGCAGGTGCTACACGCGACGGCGCTCAGATCGGCTGGGCTGAGTCCCTTGACAAACTCGCCGAAAGTCTGAAGTGAGCCGCCATGGATGCACAAGAGTTTATCGAGCAGCTAAAAAGTCAGCGTCCGAAGCGAGCGAGTGAAAAGCGCAGCCCGCTGGCGGCCGATGAGAACGACGTAGTCTGGGGCGTCCGCATGGGACAGGTCTTCGCCCTTGCAAAGGAGCGCCTGGATATGCCACTCGATGAGGTGGAGAAACTGCTTGAGAGCCCGATTCACGAAGCGAGGGTCGGCGCGGTCAGCATGATGGATTTCCAGGCACGCAGCAAGAAGACAACGCCGAGCCGTCGAAAGGAGCTCTTCGACCTCTATATCCGGCGGCATGACCGAATCAATAGCTGGGATCTTGTGGATCGCAGCGCGCCTTATGTGGTTGGCGGGTACCTGTTCGATAAACCGCGCAAAATCCTCTATAAGCTGGCGCGCTCCAAAGACATGCCCGAGCGCCGCACGGCAATTGTAAGCACGGGTTTCTTCATCCGGCAGAGAGATGTAGAGGACACCTTCAAGATCGCCGAACTGTTGATCGATGACCCGGAAGACCTGATCCATAAGGCGACCGGCTGGATGTTGCGGGCAGCGGGAGGGGTCGATCGACAGAAGCTCCTCGACTTCCTGGACCAACATGCCGCCACAATGCCTCGTACTACCCTGCGCTATGCCACAGAACACCTCGACTCGAAACAGCGGGCTCATTACCTGGGTCTCAAGAAGAAAAACGGCTCGCTCTGAGCCGGGCTGTTGCCCGTAAAATGCTACTGGTCTCATATCCGCTCTTATAAGGAGAATCCGCATGCAAAAGATCACACCGTTTCTATGGTTCGACAATCAGGCTGAAGAGGCGATGAACTTCTACGTCTCCGTGTTCAAAAATTCCAGAGTGCTCGGCGTGACGCCGGGACCCAACGGCACTGCCCAATCAGTCACCTTCGAGCTCGAAGGCCAGGAATTCATAGGGCTGAACGCCGGTCCGCAGTTCAAGTTCAATGAGGCTATATCGTTCTTTGTGGACTGCAAGACGCAAGAAGAAGTGGATGATCTCTGGGGAAAGCTGACCGCCGATGGCGGTGAGGAAAGCATGTGCGGCTGGCTGAAGGACAAATATGGACTGTCATGGCAGATCATCCCCTCAGTCTTGGGCCAGCTGCTGAGCGATCCCGATCCTGTAAAGGCGCAGCGGGTGATGCAAGCCATGCTCCAGATGCAAAAGATCGATATCGCGGCTTTGCAACGCGCCTACGAGGAATAGTATGCCGAAGGCAAAACCTCTCCGAGGAGGCTCGAATCAAGTCAATGACTTTATGGCAAACCTTGAGCACCCCTTCAAAGCTCAGGTGGAATTGGTGCGAGAGATCATCAAGAATGTGAATCCGAAGATTAGCGAGCAGATCAAATGGAACGCGCCCTCCTTCAGCTATAAGGGCGAGTCGCTGGTCACGTTTAACCTCTGGGAGAAGAAGCGCATTCACCTGGTGTTTCACAACTCCAAGATCTCAAAGGTAAGAAACGAATTATTAGAGGGGAATTACGATGACCGGAGAATGGCTTATTTTGCTGACGAAACTGAGATACGGGCGAAACAGAAAGCCCTGGAAAGAGCGTTAAAGGATTTGATCAAGTTACAGACCGATCCTAAGGAGAAAGTATGAAAAAGACAGACTCGAAAGATACCGCGTCCGCATCCCGGCAGATTGACAGCTATATCCAGGCGCTGGGTGATTGGCGCGGGGAAAAGATTGCTCACTTGCGCAGGCTGATCCTGGAGGCAGCGCCCGAGCTCACCGAAGAGTGGAAATGGGACACGCCGGTGTGGTCATATAAGGGAAACGTAGTGGCTGCCGGAGTCTTCAAGGATCATGTCAAGCTCAACTTCTTCAAAGGCGCTTCGATCGCAGATCTGCGGGGTCTGTTCAACGCAGGGCTGGACGCCAAGGCAACCCGGGCCATCGATATTGCCGAAGGCGAAGAGATCGACGAGACGGCTCTAAAGGAGCTCGTCCGGACAGCGGTTGCCTATAACTCATCCGGCAGTAAGACGAAATAATCGGGGAGATGTATCATGAAGAAACTCATTGTTGCCGAATTTGTCTCGCTCGATGGCGTTATGCAGGCACCGGGTGGCGCTGAGGAGGACATGGACGGCGGATTCGTCCATGGTGGTTGGACGATGCCATACTGGCACGACGACATGGGCGCCACCCTTCTGCAGGAAATCCAACAGGCTGATACTCTCTTGCTGGGTCGCAAAACATGGCAGACTCACGCCGGGGCGTTTGAAGCCGCTTCTCCCGACGAGCCGTTTGCTGCCCTGCTCAACAGCTTGAAAAAATACGTTGTCTCGACGACGCTGAAATCCGCCGATGCCTGGCGGAACTCTACGATCATCCGTGAAAACGTAGAGGAGCAAGTGCGTAAGCTCAAGGAGCAGCCGGGCAAAGACATTTATGTAGATGGAAGCAGCCTGCTGGTCCACACGCTGGCGCGCGCCGATCTGGTCGACGAATATCACTTGCTTGTTTTTCCGGTCGTGCTTGGAAGCGGAAAACGGGTTTTCCCCGACGGTTTACACGTTCCACTCAAGCTCATTGAGGCAAAACCTTTCCCGTCCGGGGTGACCTTACTCCACTATCAACCTGACAGGAAATAAACCTGTGAACCCTACATACTGCACCGGGATGAGCCGCCGTTTGATGGAACCACCTACGAGTTCCAGGGCATTCAGGACCCCGATACCAATGTCTCATTTATCTGGGTTGACATGTCGCCGGGCAGTACGATAGGATTGCACAAGCATCCCTACGAAGAGATCTTTATCATACGGGAAGGCGTGGCGACTTTTGCAGTTGGCTCTGCCACGCTGGACGCGCGCGCCGGGCAGATCATCATTGTCCCAGCCGGGGTGCCGCATAAGTTCATGAACTCAGGTGATGAGCGATTGAAGCAGATCGACATTCACGTGAACAGGCAGTTCATAACGGACTGGCTGGAAGCCTGAAAACAATCTGACTTATACATACGAAACCCAATTTCATAGAGGAGAGTTGGTAATGGTAAATCAAGCCCATCCCCACGCGACACTTTCGATCCCACAACTCCGCGTGGATTTCCCGGATCGTGTCATTGCGCCCGGCGATCCCGACTACGATACAGCGCGGACTGTTTTCTACGGCGGCGTGGATCGCCATCCGGCAGTCATCATCCGGGTGGCGGATGTGAGTGACGTGGTACGCGTGGTGAACATGGCGCGCCAGAGCGGGCTCGAGCTTGCCATCCGCAGTGGCGGTCACAGCAGTATAGGACACAGTGTCACAGAGGGCGGCATCGTACTGGACCTCTCGAATATGAAGGACCTGCAGATCGACGTGCAATTTCGTACAGCCTGGGCGGAGACCGGTCTGACAGCCGGCGAATTCACCACGGCAGCCGCCGCGCACGGGCTTGCCGTCGGTTTTGGGGATACGGGTTCGGTGGGAATCGGGGGGATCACTCTCGGAGGCGGCGTGGGGTACCTGGTTCGCAAGTACGGTCTGACCATTGATAGCCTGCTGGCTGCGGAGGTGGTGACCGCGGATGGTCAGATCCTGCACGTGGACGAGCAGACTCATCCGGACCTGTTCTGGGCGATCCGCGGCGGGGGGGGCAATTTCGGCGTTGCCACCCGTTTCAAGTTCCGGCTGCATGAAGTGCCGGATGTAGTAGGAGGCATGCTGATCCTGCCTGCCACGCCCGAAACCATTGCCGGATTCATCGCCGAATCGGAGGTGGCGCCCGAGGAACTTTCAGGGATTGGCAACGTCATGTTCGCGCCGCCGATGCCGTTCCTTCCCGAAGAAGTGCACGGCAAGCTGATCATCATGGCGTTCTTGGTATACGCGGGCGAAACGGAAGCGGGGGAGCGCGCCCTGGCGCCGTTCCGGGCGCTTGCCACCCCTCTTGCCGATATGCTCAAACCGATGAGTTACCCGGAGATCTATCCCCCGGAAGAGGGCGCGGAGGAATACCATCCTGTAGCAGCCTCGTATACGATGTTCGTCGACCAGGTCGACCGTTCGGTCGCGAAAACCATCCTGGAACAGCTGCAGAGCTCCACAGCCGCTATGGCCGTGGCGCAGCTGCGAGTGCTGGGAGGTGCGATGGCTCGGGTACCAGCCGATGCCACCGCCTTCGCCCACCGCCGCTCGAAGATCATGGTCAACATCGCTGCTCTTTACCAAAAGCCGGAGGAAAAAACCATCCATGAAGCCTGGGTCGCAGGCTTTGCTTCAGCATTGCTGCAGAGTGATAACGGTGCGTACGTCAATTTCCTCGGGAATGAGGGAACGGAGCGAATCCGTGCTGCGTATCCAGGGTCTACGTGGGACCGGCTGGTAGAGATCAAGAGGCGCTACGACCCAACCAACCTCTTCCGGCTCAACCAGAATATTCCAGTGGTGAGTGCGTAATCGAGGGCATGATGGCTACACCGCGACGGCAGTTCAAAACCATAGATGAGTACATTAACTCGTTTTCTGACGATGTTCAAAGCATACTGAACGAGCTCAGACAAACCATCCGGGATGCAGCGCCTGAGGCAGAAGAAACCATTAATTATCAGATTCCCACGTTCACTTTGAACGGCAACTTGGTGCACTTTGCAGCCTTTCCAAACCACATCGGCTTTTATCCCACCCCCGGCGGCATGGAAGCATTCGAGGAGGAGCTGTCCCGGTATAAGAGGGCGAAAGGATCGGTCCAGTTTCCGATCGATGAACCGCTCCCGCTGCCATTGATCCGCCGGATCGTGGAATACCGGGTGAAAGAAAACCTGGAGCGCAAACCAAAGAAGAACAGTAGCTCCCGGAAAGGCCAAAAAGGAGAGACAGGATGATTAAGAAATTCGCCGGAACGTCCATCTGGAGTGAGGATCTGCACAACCTGCTACCATTTTATCGGGACGTGCTGGGTCTCAAAGTGATCCATGAATCCGAAGGTTATGTCGTTTTGGGAGAGAGTCAGTCGGATTGGCCCACCCTCGGGCTTGGAACGCACAGCGAGGTGCATGGACACAATTCCGATCCGGCGCGGCACATGATCGGCTTCGAAAGCGACGATCTGACCGGAGACTGGCGGCGGTTGAAAGAGGCTGGCGTAGAATTCATTGAGGATCCCACGGACTATGGCAGCGATATGTCCATCGCGACGCTCAAAGACCCGGAGGGCAATCTCGTGCAGCTCTGGCAATCACGCCTCGAAAGCTAATCCGCTCCAGTGACAGACGTTCTGCTACGGCCCTGGTCACAGGATGATCTTCGCCTGCTCCAAAAACTGCTGGGCGATCCGGACATGACGGAGCACCTTGGCGGCCCAGAGAGCGAGGAACAGATCCTCCGGCGCCACCAGCGTTACCTCCATTTGCACGAGTCGCTGACGGACCATATGTTTAAGATCGCCTTGCGCCAAAGCGGCGAAGGTGTGGGGAGTGTTGGCTACTGGCGGAAGACCTGGCGTGAGCAAGCCGTATATGAGATGGGTTGGCTGGTGCTGCCTGCCTATCAGGGACACGGGATCGCGACTCGCGCAGCCGCAGCCGCCATCGAACATGCCCGGCAGGCGCCCAGATACCAGTTCATGCATGCGTTTCCATCGGTCGAGAACTTGGCTTCGAATGCCATCTGCCGCAGGCTTGGCTTTACGCTCGTGGAAGAATGCCAGGTTGAGTATCCACCCGGACGCTCGATGATGGTCAATGACTGGCGGCTTGACTTGTTTGGAACGTAAGAAATCTTATCGATAAACGAATGGAGAGATACTTTAGATCATGAAAATATTCCATGCCGTTCTTGCAAACACACTCGTTGCATCCATTGTCAATAACTTTGTATGGTTTGCCGTTACGTTCTGGGTGTATCTCGAAACTAGATCTGTGATCGCAACTTCGATTATGGCAGGCGTATTCACGTTGACAATTGCATTCTCGGGATTCCTGCTCGGCTCGCTGGTAGACCGCTATCCGAAGAAAAGAGTCATGCTTCTCTCGAGCGTCGTTTCTCTTGTCCTGTATGCCCTTGCCGGCTTTATTTTTCTAACTACACCCTATGAAGAATTTGCGGATGCTTCCAGTGTCAGACTGTGGATGTTCATCGTTCTGGCGCTCCTCGGGGCGATTGGAGGCAATCTGCGCGGCATTGCACTTTCTACTCTGGTGACGATCCTCATTTCGGAAGGTGAAAGAGATAAAGCCAACGGGCTGGTCGGCACGGCCACCGGTGTGGCGTTTCTGGGCGCTTCGATCTTCAGTGGATTGGCGGTCGGCTATCTTGGCATGGGCTGGGTAATCGCCATCGCGGTGCTGGCAAGTGTGCTGGTCATTATTCATCTTGCGACGCTGGCTATTCCCGACCTGCCAAAGAAGATTCGGCATTCGCACGATGGTGAGCCAGAACACGAACATGATCACACTCACGAAGGCGTGGACATTCGCGGAACGATTCGCGTCGTTCGACTTGTCCCCGGTCTTTTCGGGTTGATCTTTTTCCATACGTTCAATAATTTCCTGGGCGGCATCTTTATGTCTCTCATGGATGCGTATGGACTCCTGCTCGTGTCGGTGCAGGTCTGGGGCATCTTGTGGGGCGTGCTCAGTCTTGGCTTCATCGTTGGCGGGATGGTCGTCGCCAAAAAGGGATTGGGGAAGAACCCGTTGCGCACGCTTTTCCTGGCAAATATCGTCATGTGGAGTATCTGCTCGGTCTTCACTCTCCAGGCATCGATTGTGCTTCTGGCGGTAGGCATGTTCGTGTGGCTTTGCCTGATTCCAGCCGTCGAAGCCGCGGAGCAGACGATTCTGCAAAAAGTAGTCGAGCCGGAACGCCAGGGGCGCGTCTTTGGCTTTGCACAGAGCGTCGAGCAGGCTGCCTCGCCTGTTACGGCTTTCCTGATCGGACCGGTGGCACAGCTGATCTTCATCCCTTTCATGACCACCGGCGCGGGCGTGGATATGATCGGCGCCTGGTTTGGAACAGGTACCGACCGCGGCCTCGCGCTTCTGTTTACGGTCGCCGGGTTGATCGGGCTGGCTGTTACCCTGGTAGCGATGCGCTCCAATGCCTACCGGGCGTTATCACGAAGATACCAGGACGAGGGGCAGGAGATAGAACGTGCCGAAGCAGCCATGCCCCGGGCCGAACACGACCTGATCAGCTAGTGGAACGGAGGATTGTAGACAAAGGCGTGCTTTCTCCATATACTCGGCTTAGCTTTTAGGATCCAGTGAGATACTTTGGATACACATGATAAGAAATCGGTAGATATCGGCAATGTGTGGTGGTTCTGGTTCACCACCAATGCCTTCGCGGTAGATAAGCGCCTGCGTCGGTTCCAACGCGCCCTGCCGCGCGACCCGCGCTGCAAGTTCTGCAATGCGCCTTTCCAGGGAATGGGCGGCGCTTTGATGCGCGTGTTGTTTCGTAAGCAGCGCTCGGCATTGAATCCGCGTTATTGCAACCTGTGTGAGATTGCCTCACGTGAGTTCCCGGGCGGAGCCGAAGTACCGATGTCCATGCTCTTCATCGACGTGCGCGGTTCTACCGCCCTCTCCGAGACCATGAGCCCCACAGAGTTCAGCCAGCTGATCAATCGATTTTATAAGGAAGTCACCCGGATCATCGTGGACGAAGATGGGTTGGTGGAAAAGCTGGCAGGCGACTCTGTCGCCGCTTTCTGGGGCGCAGGGTTCGCGGGATCCGATTATGTGCGGCGCACGATCCTCGTTGCCCAAAAGCTGCTGCGCGCCATGGCGCAGCAGAAAATCCCGGTGGGGATCGGCGTCCATTCAGGGATTGCTTATTTCGGCGCGATGGGCGCGGCGGATGGATTGACCGAGATCTCTGCAATCGGGGATGAGGTCAACCAGGCGGCGCGGCTGGCTTCGCAGGCGGCGCCAGGGGAGATCATCGTTAGCGAGCAGGCTCTCCAGGCGGCAGGCATGGAAATCAGCGCTCTTGAGGCTCGCACCCTGGAATTGAAAGGGATCAGTGAAGCGGTGGATGTGCGCGTGATGCATGCTGTGCAAGCCAATGAGTGATGCAAACTTCAACCGGATGTGTTTATGGGAAAAGTCATCTTAGGGATGACCATCTCCCTGGAAAGGTTCATCAATGATCGGGAAGGCAGGGTCGCAGCGCTTTATCCTGACCTGGCTGATTTGCGAGAGAGCCATTTGAAAATCAGTACTTTAAAATGACCAAACTGGATTGGAGGAGCGATGTCTTTTCAAGCGTATCTCGATAATATCGAGGAGAAAACAGGCAAAACGCCAAGGCAGTTCGTCGCCGAGGCAAAGAAAAAGAGGCTCACCGCCCACAAAGACATCCTTGCCTGGCTACAGGAGGATTACGGTCTGGGTGTAGGACATGCACGCGCCCTGGCGTATGTCATCCAGCACGGGCCGGAGTTCGAAGTGCGACAGACAACAGGACCGCACCGTGATGCTTCCGGTACCCTCAAGCTGGATGGTAAGAAAAGCAGCTCAAGCGACCTGCCCGAGAAAATGGGCGCGCCTGCCGAGCGCGCGCTTGCCAATGCTGGCATCAAAAACCTTAAGCAGTTGACCAAATTCAGCGAGGTGGAGATCAAGCAGTTGCATGGAGTCGGCCCGAACGCGCTAGAAAAACTCCGCCAGGCGCTTGCGGAAAAAGGTCTCTCATTCAAAGACAAGACTCAAAAATCAACCAAAGCAAGGAAATCATCACAATGAGCACCCAACCGAAATCTGGCTATGTCCCCCTACATGGATTGAAGATGTACTATGAAATCCACGGCGCGGGCTATCCACTGGTATTGCTTCACGGCGCGTTCTCGGCGATAGGCAGCTCGTTTGAAAAGATGATTCCCGGCCTCGCTCAACATCGCCAGGTTATCGGGTTCGATATGCAAGGACACGGTCGCACTGCGGATATCGACCGTCCGCTGACCGTCGACGGTATGGCGGATGATGTTGCCGCCGCGCTTCTTCAGCTCGGTATTGAACAGGCAGATGTCCTCGGCTACAGCAACGGAGGCAGTGTGGCATTGCATTTCGCCACCCGTCATTCTCTGATGGTACGCAAACTGGTCCTGATGTCGATAGGGTACAAACTGAGTGGTATCCACCCCGGGCTGATGGAGGGAATGGCTGAGATGAAACCAGAAATGATGCATGGTTCGCCGTGGCACGAAGAGTATATGCGGATCGCGCCGCGCCCGGACGATTTCAATAGACTTTTCGAGAAAAAGACAGAAATGGATCGCCAGATCAGGGATTTCTCCGAGGAGCAGATCCGCGAGATCAAGGCCCCTACGCTGTTGATGATCGGAGACTCCGATCTCATTCGCCCGGAACATGCCGTGGAATTCTTTCGTTTGCTCGGCGGAGGAGTCTTTGGTGATATGCCACCCGGACTCCCGAATTCACAACTTGCTATATTGCCCGGTACATCTCACGTGGGCATGGTCGATCGTGCGGATTGGCTCGTCCCGATGATCAATGACTTCCTCGATGCACCGGTCAAGGCCTAACAAATGAACATACATTTGATTGATGGTACCTATGAATTGTTTCGTAACCATTTCGGCGCGCCACCGAAGAAAGCGCCCGATGGACGCGAAGTCGGCGCCACGCTGGGCCTCCTGCGAAGCCTTTTGATGCTGATGACCAGCCCGGGTGTCACTCATGTCGGTGTGGCATTCGACCATGTGATTGAGTCGTTCCGAAATGATCTTTATGCGGGATATAAAACCAGTGAAGGCGTGGATCCAAACCTGCTTGCCCAGTTCCCCCTGGCGGAAGAAGCGGTTTCGGCGCTGGGCGTTGTTGTCTGGCCCATGGTCGAATTTGAAGCGGATGACGCCCTTGC
>DATHTH010000311.1:0-33176 GCA_035463495.1 Anaerolineales bacterium
ACCACCTGGACCACCGCCAGGAAGGCTGCGTTCAAGAGGGCATAGGCGACCGCCACACCGAAGAGAGTTGCCACCAGCCACAACGCCGCATGGACGAGATTACGCGTCGTCACGACCATGAAGCCGGAACCCAGCGTAAAAAGGGCAACCAGGAGGAAAATGATTTGTTCACCGGTCATTGAGGTCTACTCCGATTCAGTGATGAGCTGCTTCCGTGAGAGGCTTGGCTCCCTCCATTTTTTCGCGTTCCCTGCGGCTGTAGGAGCGCGCCGCTTCCAAGGCGATCCAGCCGACCACGACATTGGCGATGAACATAACTGCAGCGTAAACCAGCGGCGCTGTCTGACGGATATCACCGAGCAGCGCATTGATTAGAGCAACCACCATCAGGAGGACAAATGCCAGGGGTGTCAGGAATTTCCAGTTGAAGCTCAGCATGTGATCGATGCGAATACGCATGAGCGTGTATTTGACCCACATGATGATCCAGTACCCAACGAAGGCCTTGAAAAGAATCACAGCAATTGCCAGGAACGCGCTGACCTGCTCGAGCCCGAAGAAGCGATATCCGCCAAAAAACAGGATCGCCCAGAACCCGCCAAAGGTGAAGGCATGCAGCAATTCGCCGGCGTAAAACATGCCGAACTTCATTCCCGAATATTCAGTGTTATAGCCTGCCACCAGCTCGGACTCCCCTTCTGCCATATCGAATGGGGCGCGTCCCAGCTCGGCGATCGCCGCAATCAGGAAGATGATCGCCGCCAGAGGGGCCAGCACAAAGAACCAGATATCCTGCGCCTCCGTGATCGCATTGAATCCCATCGAGCCCGCGAAGATCGTCGGGATCAGCAGCATAGTTAGCATGGGGATTTCGAAGGACACCATCACTGCCACCTGGCGGAACGCTCCGATCAGGGCGAACTTGTTATTCGATGCCCAGCCCGCCATGATAATGGACAGCGTCCCGATCGCTCCCGCCGCGATGATGTACAAAGCCCCGATATTGAGGTCCACGCCAATGATGCGCGGCGCCAGCGGCACCACCGCCCAGAGGATCAGCACAGACATCATCGAGAGCATCGGCGCGATGTTGTAGACGACCTTATCTGCCCCGGCGGGAGTCGTATCTTCCTTGATAATCAGTTTGATGATATCGGCGAAAGGCTGGATCAAGCCGAAAGGACCCACGCGATTGGGCCCGATCCGATCTTGAAAGCGTGAAACCACCTTGCGCTCTACCCAGACGAGAAAAATATCCAGCACCATCAGCAGGCTGATCAATAGGAAAACCCCGAGAAAACCAATCAGAATCTGCGCGGCGATTTCAGGCATTCCCCAACCGGTGAGAATGCCCAGCAGCCAGTCCGCGGCTACCTTCAGAGGGTCATGCCAAAAGCTCATACGCTTTTACTCCGAGCATCTCTCCTTTTAAGAGAGGGATGGGGTGAGGTCAATACAAACAAAAGGCTGAATGGACAGTAACATCCAATCAGCCTCTTTTTCCAACATCATGAAGATTACGCCCACTCCAGCATTCCCTTGCGCCAGGTATACACCAGGCCCGCAATGAGAATGAGGATGAAGATGATGCCCTCGATGACGGCGAACAATCCCAATTGGCCCAACTTCACAGCCCAGGGGAAGAGGAAAACAGTCTCGACATCGAAGATCAGGAACACCAGGGCGAAGATGTAGTACTGCGCCTTGAACTGAACCCAGCTGTCTCCAACCGTCTCGATACCGCACTCGTAAGTTGTCTGTTTTATGGGATTGGGTTTCTTGGGACCGAGGACCCATGCAGCCACTATTGCGCCGACCGGGATAACGAGCCCCACGAGAAAGAACAGACCAACGTATATCCACTGATTCATGTCTTCTCCATGGCAAATCTATGATTCACGGCGAATTTTGTCTACGTTGCCAAGCAGCGGCAGGCTTCGCTTGTAATACAAGCGGCGAAATTGTACCATGAAGAACAATCGCTGCCATTGAAACGATGTCAATTTTTCAGGTGATATTCATCATATTTTTGGCGATTTAGTCTCATTTCGGCCCTTGAACAAGAGCTTAACGATCTCCTCAAGGAAAGGAAAGCCGAGGATTGTGCCCAGCACGGAGCCTACGACCCCGGTTGCACGCGCCACTCCTCCAGACATGCCCAGAAAATTAACAGCTTCCATCTCCACAATCTGCGCGGACAACGTCTTCCGGCTCTCTTCGCCCGTTTCCTTCTCGACGAACCGCACGTACAGCCAGATCGTGCCGCGGTACTGGCCCGTTCCCTGGGGACGGATGCTCCAGTAAAACTCAGCCCTATTCCCCTGCGCCAGCGGTTCGCTGATGAGGTCGGCAGGTCGCACTTCCATCCCCGCCAGGTCAAAGCGTGCTTCAGCCACAACATGGTGCGACTCGTAAAGGTTCGGAATTTCCACCACCTCCCCGGTCACAACATGTCCCTCGATTTCCGCGGTCGGCGTGAGGTTGCCGAGATCGTCTACTTCCAGCGTCAGACGGACCAGCTCCGAATCGCCGAGACGGATCTGGGGAGGGAACTCAAGGGTCAGGCGCCGCCGCTCGGGGAGAGCGGGTTGAGGAGAAACGCCCGGAGTAACAAACGTAGGAATATTGGAGGGCTGTGCAACCGGAGGTTCACCAGCTGATGTATCCGGTGGAGCTTCTCCGGCAAGCGCTGCACAACCCAGGACGAAGATGACACCGAGAGCGACAGCGAGAATGGTTTGCCAATGGCCGACTCGCATGCTAGAAGACCAGATCGGGATCCACCAGGTATGAGGTGGGCGTAGGAAGCTGCAAATCCGTGGGCGAGATCGGCTGGGTCCGCACCTCCCGCCGCAGCGGCACCAATCCCCAGATCAACAGTGACAGAGAAAGTACCAGGATGATGACTCCAAGGGCGATCCGAAAGTGCCTCATCCCTGATCCACTTCCTCCACTTCCGAATACCAGCGGACGCGTGTCCCCACCAGGCTGCGCGCCTTCCACGCCATAGATTTGGGAGTCGCCTCGATGGCCGCCGCGATCCGCTGGATCCGTTTCAAGACCAGATCCCGCTCCTCCAGGCTCAAGCCCAGCTCTTCGGCGAGCAGCAGATCCTCCACGCGCTTGAGGTTCATAGTGGTGGTCTTGTAGAGTCCCCAGTCCTCAGCGCAAAGGGCAGCGATTCGGTCCAATCCAATTTTTCCATCTTGCTCATTTCCAATCTCATTATTGAGCAGCAGGGAGATCATATCAAAGGCATCCTTGCGGTTCAGCTCGACAATCTGGGCTTTGGAGAGAAACAGCTCCGCCAGCGGAATGGTGACCGGGTCAACCCTTAACCGCCCATCCATCGGCAATTTGTGGCACATCACGAAATCGCCCACCAGAATGTCTATGCGGTGTCCCTTCGTCTCGTCATAATAAATCTGACGGTGTGAGCCGTTCAACAGGTTGAACTGCTTGTTGGGAGAATAGCCCATTTGTAGGAAGAACGGTTCAAGCTTATGCCGGTCTCGCTCCGAGACGACAAAATCTACATCCGGCGAATCACGATGGAAGAACCGTGGATTGGATTGGCTGTGAGCATAAATCGCCAGCCCACCAAAAGCGCGTAAATCGATCTGGCTGGCGCGCCCGGCTGCGATCAGGCGATTCATCTCCGAGATCAACTCTGACAAGGTATCCATCAAATCACATGTACCCCTCTCCCGGCTGCCCGGGGAGAGGGGTTCTCGTGTGAAACTCCTTACTCGACAGGGATCTCCGCATGCACCCGGTCGAGATCGATGCCTTCTCTCCGGCGCGCAGCCCGCGAGCCAAAGTAGATGGCAGCCGCCAGCAAATAATTCGCCAGCATAAAGATAATGGATGTCCCATTCTTGTAACCGGCTTCGTTGATGCTATAGCCGATGCCATACAGGGCGTTCGGGTCGAGGATCCACTGGTAGAGCAGGAAGACAAGGAATCCGCCGAAGATCACGCCAGCGACGCTGATCAGCGGGAACCCCAGGACTTTATATTTCGCGATCGGCGAGGCGTTGTACAGCTCGGGCTTGCGGTATGGCAGGATGATCGCCGCAATCGTGGTGCCCAGGAAGGTCACGGCGATGACCAGCGTGGAAGCCAGCGTCAGCGAGCGGAAGTTGGCGATGTTGTATGCGAACAGGAAGGAGACGACGATGGAAGGGATCACCATCAACAACAGGGCGTAGATCGGTGTGCCCGTCCGGTCGTCCACTTCGGCTACTTTTTCAGGCAGCAGCCGATCGAAGGCTGCGGCAAAGATGACGCGCGTCGAGGACAGGAACACGGTCCCGCTCCAGCCGAACCACCACAGGCTCATGAGAGCCACGATAATAAACTGGAGAACACGGCTGCCCGAGAGGAACGAGGCAAACAACGCGGGATAGGGCCAGACCGGGAACGCGGGCGCCTCCGCTGTAAAGCCCCAGGCGTAGTTCCACCAGGCGGCGCCCGCCTGCACGTAAAAATCCCAGCCAATCGAGCGATTGATGGCATACAGCAGGATGATGCCGAGAATGGTGGTCGCCGCAAGCGCGGAAGCCATGCCGAGGATGTTCCGCTTGAAGTCTGTCGCGCCGCGCACTTCGCCGTAGAGTGTCGCGCCCCAGTTCGGCCACAGGTTGAAGAAGACCAGATATGGAAGCGTGAGGAAGATCAAGCCGAGCCCACCTCCCACGAATGGAAGCGCGGCACCAGCATCCGTGCCGAGGGCTGCAGTGGCATCGTACACGCCGGGCTGCGCGCCGAACATCTCCACCGCGTTCTGCTCAAAGCCCTGCCTGAAGCGTTCCTGCGAGCCGGTCAGCAGGAGAACGATCACCAGCAGCAAACCAAGCATGCCGCCATAGAACGAGAACTTCTGGATGCGGGCGTAGGTCTTCATGCCCAGGGCAATGAACACGCTGACAATCGCCAGCGTGAGCAGCGAGGCAGCGAACGCGCCGTTGTTCGTCCCGGCAAACCAGAGCGCCGTTTCGCCCGCGCCGAGGACACCGAGCAGCGGCACCAGCACAATGTGCCGGAACATATCGCCGTAGAGCGGCACCCACAACCACAGGATAAACCACCAGCCCGTCACTGCCAGGATAAAGCCGACTGCGCCTCCCAGGATGCGGCTCTGCCAGACGTAATCGCCCCCCGAGCGGGGCATGACGGCGATCAGCGCCGCGTAGACAACGATCTCGAAAAAGATGAACAACGCGCTGACGATCAACGCCGGTACCAACCCGCCCCCGAAGTAGTACATCTGGCTGAAGCTGTACAACCCCAGGGTAATGAGGTTGATCGAGAATAACGCGTAGATGAACGCGTCGAAGACCGACCACGAACGCACCAGGCCGGTCGCCTTGCGGACAAACAAGTTAGTCATGGGATGCTCCTCCTTTAGGGCACAATTGACTCTCGTGTTACGAGGTGGTGCTTACAGCACTCATAACACGCAACTCCCAGACAAAGTGTCGCCTGATTTCAGCCTGGCAAAGGTTGCTCGCGAGGATGCCTGCTGCCTGCCGAAACCTTTGCAGGGCTTATTCACTAACCGGTCGTCAAAACATAATTCTCGATCTTGTTCTTTCCGAGTTTCACGATCGCGCCAAGCAGGGTGCCCTGCTCATACATAGACCCTGGATTAATGCAAAGGGTTTTTCCGATGCGCGTCGCGCCGCGTCCCTCGTGGATGTGCCCGTGCAGGCCTAGCAGCGGCTGAGACTCTTCGATCGCCTTACGCAGGGCCGTCGAGCCAACCGGCTTGAGCGCCTGACCAGCCATTTTCGGGCGAAGATCCTCGTCCAGCTCAGGCGCCTCATCAAGGCTTGAGCGGTAGGGCGGCACGTGAATGTTGAAGACCGCGTTGCGCGGGTCCCGCAGCTGGCAGATCATCGCCTCATAACGTAACTCAAGCTGATCTTCGTCCTCCTCGCGGTGGGTATCCCACGGCGTCCGGTTCGACCAGCCCGAGGCGATCATGTCGTGGACATCGTCCAGCGCAATAACCTGACCCTCCGCCAGGATCACGCGTCGGGAGGAGCGCACGATGGCATCGACTTCATCCATGTCATCGTTGCCAGGACAACAGTAGACCTTCATGTCGGTGCCATCCAGTTTTTTATCGGCGAGATCCATCCACTGCTGCAGGACCTTTAACACTTCCTGTAGGAAGATTTCGCTCACCCGGCCCGGATCTTGTTCAAGCTCGGCAATCTCGTCGGGATCCGTCAGGTAGGGATAATAACCGCGGCTGCGAACGCGTTTGATCATGTCCTGCAGCTCGTTTTCGTTTGAGACCTCGAAGACCTGTTCAAGCAATGTGACGCGATAGTTTTTTCCGCCCTGGTGAATAAAGGGCACAACGGCTTTGCCCGTCATATCGCCGCCCAGGATCAGCACGTCCGCGCCATAAAACTTCCCCGCATTGAGAAACTTGCTCCAGCAAATGTCCGACCCATGGATGTCTGTTGCAAAGAAAAGTTTGGTCATGGCAGCCTTCCTGTCCCGCAGCTCGGGATGGCGCCGGCGGCGCTCATTGGAAGAGGGAACAAATTTCCGCCCATTATACCTCCTTGCCTGGCGCAGAGAATTGAGACTATCTTCCGTTCGTTCCAACGCTCACGATCACCCAGTACGTCGCCGCGGCAATCAAGCCGCTGGCGGGAATCGTGATGAGCCAGGCAGTGATGATATCCTCCGCCACACTCCAGCGCACCTTGCTGACGCGCTCCGCCGAGCCCACCCCGATGATCGCCGAGCTCACGACCTGCGACGTGCTAACCGGCACACCGAGCAGTGAAGCCGCCAGGATCACCCCTGCGGAGCTCAACTGGGTCGAGAAACTGTGCAAAGGCCGGATTTTGTAAAACTTGCCGCCCAGTGTTCGAATGAGCCGCCACCCGGCCATGCTGGTGCCGATTGCAATTGCCGCTGCACTGACGGCGATCACCCAAAACGGCACCTGGAACGTTGGCAGCACCCCTCCAATCACAAGGCTCAGTGTGATGATACCCATCGTCTTCTGGGCGTCGTTCGTCCCATGGCTGAATGCCATCGCCAGCGCGGTCACCAATTGACCATTCTTGAAGACAGCATTGACCCGCGGGGAAGCATTGGCAACCAGGACATATATCAGCCGTGTAATAAGAAAGCCAATGATGAAACCGATCACCGGCGAAGCGAAGAGAGCGATCAGCACCTTATATAGGCCTGCCAGCTTAATGGCGCCGAAGCCAACCGCGATGGTGATCGCGCCGACCATCCCGCCAATCAGTGCGTGAGAGGAGCTGCCCGGAATCCCGAAGTACCAGGTGATCAAATTCCACAGGATGGCACCTACCAGCGCGGAAAGGATCACTCCCAGAGTCAGTGCATCGGATTGCGCAATTTCATCGCCGATGGTCCGGGCAACCGTTACCCCGAAGAGAAACGGACCCAGAAACTCAGCCACCGCCGTAATGCTCAACGCAGTGCGGGGACCAAAGGCGCGTGACGAGATCATGGTCGCGACAATGTTGCTGGCATCGCGCATGCCGTTGAGAAAGTCAAAGACAAGTGCCAGAGCGATGACGATTATGAGTTCTTGGGACATATCAAGAAAATGTCGTTGCGAGGAACGAAGTGACGAAGCAATCTCCCATGGAACGTAGAAATCGACTCCCTGCCGGCCGCCGTTTCAGAACAGATTGCTTCGGGAAGAACACCCTCGCAATGACAGGCTAGGTCTTCTTCACCACGATATCGGCGATAATATTCCCCGCCTCATCGCCGCGGTCCGCTGCATTCGAGAGGTGCCGGTATACTTCGCGGAGCTTCAGCATCTCGACGATGTGGTGGACGTCTTCGGGCCCTTTAAATAGATCGGCAATCGCTTCCCGGTACACGCCTTCGACGCGGTTCTCGAGAGCCTTGGCGCGCTGGGCATGGTCAATCGCCACCGATGGATTGCGCTGTAGACGCTGAACTGCCTGGTAGATCTCATACGCCGCGTCTTTCAACAGGGTTGCGATACGCTGCATGTAAGGCGTCGGCTGGACTTTCAGCACAACCATCTCGCTCACGGTGCTGTCGGCATAATCGATGACATCGTCGATCGAACGAGAGAGGGCAAAAATATCCTCACGATCAAACGGCGTGACAAATGTCCGGTTCAGCTCATCGATCAAGATCCGCCGGACCTCATCTGCTTCTTTTTCCTTGAGCGCCAACTCCTCCGCAATCTCGCTGTTATGGGTCTCGAGATACTTAACCAGCAGCTTTAAGCCTTCGTAAGTGATGGAGGCTTGCTGCTGAATGAGCTTGTGGAATACTTCTTCCCGCTTTCTGAAGATCCTGAACATAAAAAACCTCAACTGGGTATGAAGTGCTTCGCCCCTGTGAATTTCCAATCATACCACCTCTATCGTTTCGGACTTGCACCCCAGCCACAAACAAAAATTCACCGCTGATATTCAGCGGTGAATTGCAGGGGAACCTGTTGCAGACGAGTACGCTATGACTCAGCTTCTGTCGGTTCTTCCTTGACCGGCTTTACGGTATCCGGCTCGGAGACTCGCTGCAGCACCTCGCCCGAAAGCTCGGGGGAAGTATGCCTGGCAATATCACCCAGCGAGACAACGCCAACCAGACTCTGATCCTCCCGGCTTATGATCACCAGCCGTCGGATCTGGTTTGCCTCCATAATCTTTGCCGCTTCTGTAATATCCTGATCCTCATACCCATAGATGGCAGGCGTGGTCATCAAGTCCCGACTCAGCATCACGGTTGTGTCCATGCCTTCCGCCAAAGCACGGATCGCAAGATCACGGTCGCTGAGCACACCCATCAGCATTCCACCATCGCAGACCGGCAGGAAGCCGATGTCGCGGTCACGCATCTTTCGGGCTGCGAGCTGCAGAGTATCGTCCGGTTGGACCATCTCCACCGAGGTGGTCATGATCTCGCTTAATTTCATTCATTGCTCCCGCGAGTCTCAGGCTCGACCCGGTCTTCAAATTCGTGGATACCATGCTGCTCCGCACAATGCGCACAACAATAGAAAACACCATCCGTCTCCATGCCGTGACCGATCACCCGGCAGCCACAATGGGAACAGGTGGGAGCCATGGCATGGATGGCGCACTCGAAGCTGTCGAACACGTGCACCTCCCCGCCCCGGTGGATCTCAAAGCTCTTATCGTATACATTGCCGCAGACTTCACATCTCTGGCCCTGTCGCTCGTTCATATCTACCTCTTTCTTTGTTTCTATCCACGGCGCCGTGAGCCTTGTGCTTTCTTAATGTTCTGGTTGCGGGCCCGGCTCTGCGCCTTGGTCGGCTTGGCGTTCTCGGCGATATTCCGGCGGGGTTTGGCTTTGAACCGGTCCCCCTGAATGTGGACCGGCCTGGAGCGCAATCTGCGGATCAAGTCCTTGGCATCGCCGCTATCGCCGAACAGCTTGCCGTCTTCCACGTGGGCGTCTTCTTTGCTCACCAGCCATTTGACGGTTGCCCATGCGCCGCTGGGACGCTTGCCAGCAACGCGCTGCAGGTGACCTTCGTCCCCGACATCCTGGGTGCGGAAGGTCTCGAAATCGTCTCCGTCGCGGAGCTCGATATGATAGTAATTACCGCGTCCGCCGCTCCCCGGCGCTTTCCGTCCGCTGCTGCGAGATTTGGTGTTTCTATCCTGGTTTTTACGACTGGTTGCCATCCTGGACTCCTTTCACCAACTGACAAAAAGCAAAACAAACCCCTGTGCAATGTATAACGGAGGGCTGCGTGGCAATGTTATGTGCCTGGGAGGCAGCTTCTGATAAAGCGGACAAAACACGTACACTTCCACGAAATCTGTCACCTGTCTCATCTCAACAATGGTGCTACACTGATACATACATCCCCAAGGAGCCTGCATGCACTACACCCCCGAACCCTTTCGCATCAAAGTAACAGAGCCGATCCGTCTGATCTCACGGGAGAAGCGTGAGGAAAAGCTCGTCGAGGCAGGCTATAACGTCTTCGCTCTTCGAGCCGAGGACATCTTCATCGATCTTCTGACCGACTCGGGCACCGGCGCGATGAGCCAGGGACAGTGGGCATCGATGATGCGCGGCGACGAGTCCTATGCGGGGGCGCGCTCCTACCATCGGCTCAAAGCAGCTGTAGAGGATATTTTCGGCTTCAAATATTTCGTACCCACTCATCAGGGGCGCGCCGCGGAGAACATCCTTGCATCGTGTCTGGTCAAGCAGAGCCAGTGGGTGCCAAGCAATATGCACTTCGACACCACAGACGCAAACATTCGCGCCCGCGGCGGCCGTCCCGCAAACCTGGTGATCGACGAGGCGTACGATCCTGCGAGCCGCCATCCGTTCAAGGGCAACATGGATCTCTCCAAGCTCAGAGCCTTCATTGAGAAATATGGCGTCGAGCAGATCCCGTTTGGGATGATGACGGTCACCAACAACGCGGGCGGCGGACAGCCGGTGTCTATGGAAAACATCAGAGCCGTCGCCGAGCTCTATCATGAATATGGCATCCCATTCTTTATCGACGCAGCGCGCTACGCCGAGAACAGTTTCTTCATTAAATTGCGTGAGCCGGGCTATGAGAACAAAACCGTCAAAGAGATCGCGCGGGAGATGTTCAGCCTCGCGGACGGTATGACCATGTCCGCCAAGAAGGATGCGATCGTCAATATTGGCGGCTTGCTATGTCTGAACGACGAAGAGCTGTTTGCGAACGTCAAGAACGAATTGATCCTTCGAGAGGGCTTCCCCACCTACGGCGGACTCGCCGGCCGCGACCTCGACGCGATGGCGATCGGTCTGTACGAGGGTCTGGACGAAGAATATCTCTCCCATCGTTTGAATCAAACGTTATACCTTGCCACGCGCCTGAATGAGGCCGGTATTCCGACGGTCCAGCCGACCGGCGGACACGCCGTGTATGTAGTGGCAAACGAGATGCTGCCACATATACCCAACTACGAGTTACCCGCCCAGTCGCTGACCGTGGAGCTGTACCGCGAGGGAGGCATCCGCGGCTGTGAGATCGGCTCGGTCATGTTTGCCTGCCTCGACCCTGAAACCGGGACCTGGCATTACCCCAGGTTGGAGCTGCTCCGGCTGGCGATCCCACGCCGGACATATACACAGAGTCATATGGATTACGTCGCTGATTCGCTTGCAAACATCCAGTGCCGCGCCGCGGCTTTGAGGGGTTATCAATTCACGTACGCGCCGGAGCTGCTCAGGCACTTCACGGCGCGGTTCGAGCCGCTGTAGAATCTATTGCAGTGTTGCGCTGGAGAACGGTTGCTCCTCTATCCATTTCCACCTTGACACACAGCAGCTCTACGATGATACTTATCAACAATCTCCACTTAATGCGGGCTATCTAAGTACGACTCTAGATGATTGAAAGCTTCAAGATAAGACAAAAAGTTGGGCCTTTGCAGATTGCGGTTCTTCTGCTGATTGCGTCTGGTATCGCTCTACGCGCCTCCAAGTACTTGCATGCCTGGTCTTTGCGGGGGGATGAACTCGCCGTCACACTTAATCTCATCAACCGTACGACACTGGATTTGATGACAAGGCCCCTGGAGTATGAACAGGCAGCCCCCTTCGGATTCTTGCTCATCACGAAAGCTCTGGTTGCATTATTCGGGCAGTCTGAATACATTTTGCGGCTAAGTGCGTTTGCCGCCGGTTGTATGTCACTGCTTGTGGCAAATAACCTGTTCCGAAAAACGCTTGGACAATACGGTTATTTGTTTGCACTGATTGGCTTCGCCTTTGGAAATTATCTGATATTTTATTCAGCCGAGCTCAAACAATACAGCACGGATGTTTTGTGCTGCCTGATTCTTCTTGCGGCGTTTTATCAGCACCTTTCCAGAGAGGCGGCCACCCGGGATTTTGTTCTGTTGGCTGGTCTAGGAACACTGGCACTGTGCTTTTCGTACCCTTCCCTTTTTATATTGATCGGTATTGGTGTTACGCTGCTTCTTCATTACCGGAACGATAGACAAAAACGGCTCTGGATGGTTTTGACAGGGACTCTCTGGGCAACCACATTTGGGCTGATCTACTGGCTTCTGCTCAGGCATCAAGTGGACAGTCCCTATTTGATTACATTCTGGGATAACTTGCTTTCCTTTATGCCCATGCCGCCCTGGAGAGAGCCTGCATGGTTCTACAAAGCCACCGAAGGCTTTTTCTATGTGGTTGCAAGCATCGCCGCACCGGTCGTGCTCGCTCTCGCAGTTTATATTATGGGATTATGGGCGTTCTTGAAGGAAAGAAACTGGCAGTGGGCACTGGCGCTTATCTTACCTATCGCGTTGAATGTCGTCACGTCGGGATTTCAAAAATATCCTTTCCATGGGCGTCTGATCCTCTATCTTGTGCCTCTTCTATTGATGGTCCTGGGAAAAGGCATAGAGTACATTATTCGTTCCATGCGCAATCAGGCTCTCGGCCTGGCTGTCTTCGCCGGGCTGATAGTCTTATTTTTTAGCTCGGTCCTCAGCATAACCGAGTCATACCTGTTTACATACAGCTACGTGCGAGAGGACCTAAAACCCGTTTTTTCTTTCATGGAAAAAAAACACCGAGAAGAAGATTTCGTCTATCTATATCATTTTGTGGGACCCGAATATCTCTATTACGCACCATCTTATCACCTGGAGCATCTGCCTCATATTATGGGACAGAACCATTCGGCACGCGCAAAGAGATATGAGGATGAAATCGCTGCCCTGCCACGCGGACAGCGTGTTTGGTTTGTCTTTTCGTTCGTGATTCAGGCCAGGGTACGTAAGGGGGAGAGACAAAATGAGAGGGAATATATTCTCAACTATTTGAAAGAGAACGGGACGTTGCTGACCGAATTTTATTCGACAAATAATGTTTCTTCGGCGCACCTCTTTATCTTAGAATGACCCTATTAAGGACTTTCTGGATAGACCCAAGTTGATACGCCTCTGCATCGGCGGACCTGAATCTCGCCCACTCCTCACAGAGAAGATCGTCCTGTAGAACAGCGCTATGAAACACACCTGGGCTCGTGCAGTACGAGCCCAGGTGCCATTTTATTCCTGGATGCGAGCCGTCTTGCGCGATAGGTTCTCTGCACCCGAGGCAGCCACAACTGCCACAGCCGCAAGGAAAAGTAAACCTGTCAGGATCCAGCCTATTAATGGATTTGCGTGGTCAATGGAAAAGATCTGTGACCAGGTGTTTGCGGCTCCGTGGAGCAGATATGCCAGCAAAACGCTTCCACGCGTGTTGTTGAAAATCCAGGTGTACAGGACGCTCATGGCGATCGTCGAGATCAGGAAACTGGCAAATGGCCAGTCTGACTGGGAAGACCCTGTTACGGTAAAGAAGAGCGGCAAATGAAACAGGGTCCAGATCACACCCAGGATCAGGCTGGACGTCAGGGCGTTGTACTTTGCCTGCAGTCTGGGCAGGGCAAAGCCACGCCAGCCAAGCTCTTCCCCGTTGACAAGAGTGATCACCAGGAACATTGGAATAATGAATAACGCCAGTTGCCCTGGACTCAGCGGGGGTAATTTGTCAGAAAGGATAGGTACCATCGCCGAGCCCGGGATCAGATTGTGAAGCAGGATCGTGGTTACATAAACGCCGGTCAGCCCGAATAGCACCAGGAGATACCACCCTAGACCTACACGTCCAATCAGCAGCTTGCGGAACAAATCGCGCACGCCGTCCTTACCGTTTCTTTGTCTGATCACAATGACAGCTGCCAGGGTAGGCATATATCCCATCACGATCATCAATGGCAGCGGCATGCGAAAAGGCAGGATACCGTGCGAGCCGAGCGCGTCCGCGATCATAAAGATCCAGGTCAGCCCGAAGGCAAGCAGAAAAAATGCACCCAGAGGATATTTTTGAACAAAAGAGTCTTTTGTTTGAGCGGAGATGCTGGTGATTGTAGACATGGGACTTCTCCTTCTAATCATTAATTGGTTGAAGAGAGCAAGCACTCCTCAACCAATGATTTATGGTTTACTTACTGTTATGCTCATATCCCAACTGCCCTTTTGTCAGGAAAATTAAGGCGATCGCGATCATCCACGCCAAGGCAACCGTGAACTGAAAAGGCTGCAGCGCATTATCGGAGAGCAGGTTCGACCAGGCATTCTGTGACGCGTGCATGATCGTAACGATCAGCAAACTACCCTTGGTCTTATTGAATACAAAGGTGTAGATAAAGACCATGGCAACAGAAAATGCTGTGAACCAGAACATACCGACCGTCTGATAGAAATCCACATCTTTGTTCCAGAAATAGGGCAGGTGCAGTAAGGATTCAGGGATCACCAGCAGGAGACTCGCGACCAGTGCTCCATATCTGGCTTGCAGTCTTGATATGACAAATCCGCGCCAGGCGATTTCTTCCGTGTTGAACAAGATGCCAACCAGGATAAAGAGCGGGAAGGCAAGTGCAATTTGCCAGACAGGAGACTCTGCTGCAGGGATTATCGGCATTGGGCCGCCAAACAGTACGTGCAACCCAATTCCGCCCAGTATGATGGCTGCGAGCAGGAAGAAACCGACAATGTACCATTTCATCCCAACTCTCCAGATGAGAAAGCGACCCAGCAGCTCACGAACTCCTGCGCGCCCGGCGAGGATCGCGCTGACAGCCACCGCCGCCAATCCCGGCACCCAGCCAATCATGAGCGACAAGATGAACGGCGCTTGTGAGGCGACAAGCCCTTGTGAATACAAAGCCTCCCAGATAAGCCCGGGCCAGGCGAACACCAGCGTAAGAATCGACATTGCGATAACCGGATGTCGCTTGACGAAAGCCACAAGCCTGTTTTCCGCTGTGGGGGCGAATGAAGAAATGGTGGTCATAGTTCAATCTCCTTCGTTAGTAGAGTAGCCAAAGGATACAACCTTCAAATCCCAACGAGATGAGGCAGGTATCGTAAAAAACCTGGGAAGTAGCAGGGTAATTTTTCCCAACACTCACAGGAATACACTCCCGTGACACCGGGAAGGAAAGGCGGTATGCTTGCCAGGATGAGCTCTCCCGGTCTTTCCTCGGCGTTCCAGCGCACCCAGTCTATCGGTCTCAATCTGGCGCGGCTTATCCAGATTGGCATTGTCTCTCTGACCGTTGGGCTATTCATCATGAGCATTCCCCTCAATTTTGAACAGCGCAGCATCGTCTGTCGAGTAGAGCCTTGCCCGCCCGGTCAGCTTACGGCTGCATCGGAGCAAAGCCTGGCTCAGGTTGGAATGTCAGTCGACTTTCTCGTGAAATTGACCATCGGGCTGGATATTCTGCTGGCCACTGTGTTCACGATCAGCGCTATTGTGATCTTCATCCGTAAGCCAAATGATCCGTTCACCATATTTGTCACGGTCCTGCTGGTCACCTTTGGGATTGCAACGTTCACCGGCGGCATTCGTGGCGTGGGACAAGTACATCCGGCTTTACACATCCTGACTGAAACCATTGCGATGATTGGCAATTGTTCCATCATCGCGTTCTTATTTGTATTTCCAAACGGCAGATTCGTCCCACGCTGGACAGCTGGGATTCTCATAACCTGGGTGCTCTTCCAGCTTCCACGCTATTACTTCGCCGAGTCACCTCTCAATATGGCTAATTCGATCCCTGGGCTCTACAATGTCTTATTCCTCCTCGGCATCCTGAGCGGAATTGGGACACAAATCTATCGTTATCGAAAGATTTCCAACCCCGTCGAGAAGCAACAGACCAAGTGGGTTATTTACGGTCTAACCATCGGCATAGGCGGTTATCTGGTTGTCAGGATCATCAGCGCCTTTGTGCAAGATCCGTATGGAAGTGGTTTGCCCATCGGGATTGTTCTCAACATAATTGCTGTTCTGCTGATTATGCTTCTGCCCTTGTCCATCAGCATTGCCGTGATCAAGTACCGTCTCTGGGACATCAACCCCATCATCAACCGCACCCTGGTCTATGGCGCGCTCTCTGCTGGCACGATCGCCTTCTACATCCTGGCTGTTGGTTTCTTTGCGAGCTATTTTCAATATCGGACGGCGAACTTCATCGTTTCATTTCTCGCCACCGGCGTCATTGCCTTTCTCTTCGAGCCTTTGCGTGAGCGATTACAGCGCGCCGTCAACCGTCTGATGTACGGGGAACGCGACAACCCGGCCACTCTGCTGACTCGCTTGAGTCAGCGCCTCGACTCGGCTGTCGCACCCGACTCGGTTTTGCAGACAATTGTCGAAACCCTCGCCCAGACTTTGCGATTGCCCTATGCCGGCATATCACTGGGCAATGAAGAGCCGCGCTTTATCTCGACTTCCAACATGCCTCCCTCGGAAGTGATAACTCTTCCCCTGACGTATCAAACGGAGCGTGTCGGCGAGCTGATTCTCGCCCCGCGCTCTCCGGGGGAGGAGTTTTCAACCGCAGATATGAACTTGCTCCGCCTTATCGCTGGACAGGCAGGACTTGCGGCGCATAACGTACGTCTGACGAATGATTTACAGCGCTCGCGTGAAAAGCTTGTCACAGCCCGCGAGGAGGAACGCCGCCGCCTGCGCCGTGACCTGCACGATGGAGTCGGTCCTACGCTCGCCAGCCTTTCCCAGCGCATCGACACTGCGGCTGACCTGGTACAGGCTGATCCGCAAGCAAGCATTGAACTGCTTAAGGAAATGAAGGGGCAGGTCAAAGGCACAGTTGCAGAAATCCGGCGGTTGGTTTATGCATTGCGCCCACCCGTACTGGATGAATTCGGACTGGTTTCCGCAATTCGTGAGCATATCGCGCCATACACAGGTCCCAACGGATTGCAGGTAAGATTCGACGTGGCTGAACCTCTCCCTACACTGCCGGCGGCCGTAGAAGTTGCCGCGTATCGTATCGCTCTGGAAGCATTCACGAACATCGTCAAGCATGCGCAGGCAAGCGCGTGTCAGATCCAGTTAAAAGGATCGAATGATTGTCTTGTGCTCGAAATCACCGATAATGGAAAGGGCATGGCTGAAGGCACGCACCCTGGCATCGGATTCACATCAATGCGGGAGCGCGCTGACGAGCTTGGCGGTGAATACTTTGTTGAGAATATTGCATCAGGCGGTACACGGGTGGGCGCGCGGCTGCCAATTGGGAAGGAATAATCTATGCCTATTAAAGTCTTGATTGCAGACGACCATGTCTTCTACCGCGAGGGTGTGCGCGCCTTTCTGAGCAACTCTCCCGATATCGATGTGGTCGGCGAGGCGGGCAACGGCGATGAAGCGATTGCCAAAGGTAGAGAAGTCGAACCCGATGTTATCCTTATGGACTTAAAAATGCCGGGGACCAATGGCATTGAGTCCACGCGGCGCATTCACGAAATGAATCCCCGGATCGGTGTATTAGTGCTAACCATGTTCGATGACGATGATTCGGTCTTTGCTGCCATGCGTGCCGGGGCGCGCGGGTACCTGCTGAAAGATGCAGATAAGGACGAGGTTATCCGGGCAATCATCGCTGTAGAAAAAGGTGAAGCTATCTTTAGCCCGGCGATTGCCCAACGGATGATCCAATATTTTTCAGCGACGCCCTCCGCACAGTCCAGCAAAAACCGGTCCGACGAATTCGCCGAGCTGAGGGAACGTGAGCTTGAGATTTTGGATCTGATCGCTCGAGGACACAACAACCTTGTGATCGCCAACAAACTATCGCTGAGCGTCAAGACCGTGCAGAACTACGTTTCCAGCATTTTGACAAAGCTACAGGCTGCAGACCGTGCCCAGGTGATCGTACGGGCGCGCGAAGCGGGGTTTGGAAAAAGCCAGTCATAGCGTTACCTGCAGCTTTAGCCGTCTCCTGTTTCTCAGCTTGACACCAGCCACCTGACCCATGATACTTATCAGGTGACCCGCTGGATCGATCCTCCCCCTGTAGAAATCCCCGCCTCATTCGGGGACCTGAATCTGCCTCCCCTGATCGCGCAGACTCTCGTCCGTCGCGGGATTGTTACTCCTGAGGCCGCTCGCGCCTTTCTGCGGCCTGAATCCATGCCCTCGACGCCGTTCCCGGGCATCGAGCCTGCCGTGGACCGTATCAATGAGGCCATCCGGCGCGGAGAGCGGATCTGCGTCTGGGGTGACTTCGATGTGGATGGCCAGACGTCGACCACGCTGCTGGTGCAGGCGTTGCAAGCCCTGGGTGGGGACGTGGTCTACTACATCCCGATCCGCGGTAAGGAAAGTCACGGCGTCCATATCGAAACGCTCAAGCCCCAGATCGAGAGCGGGGTGAAGCTGATTGTCACCTGCGACACCGGCATCACCGCCTACGAGGCGGTGGATTACGCCAATGCATGCGGCGTGGACGTGGTGATTACCGACCACCACGAGCTGGGAGCGACCCTGCCGAATGCGAAAGCAATTGTCAATCCAAAGTTGTTGCCTGAAGGACACCATCTGGAAACGCTGGCGGGCGTGGGCGTTGCCTACAAGCTGGCAGAAGCACTACTTGGTAGTAACGACCTCCACCGTTCTTCAGAGGCGACAGAAGTAGCATCTTTGCTCGATCTGGTAGCGCTCGGCTTAATTGCCGATGTTGCCCTACTCAGGGGCGAAACGCGCTCGCTGGTACAACGCGGCATTCAGATGCTGCGCCATACGGGGCGCATCGGCTTGCGAACCATGGCAGAGCTTTCCGGCACCAGCCTCGAATCCCTGACCGAGGAGTCGATCGGCTTCAGCTTCGCACCGCGCCTGAATGCGCTCGGGCGTTTAGGCGATGCGAATCCAGCCGTGGAATTGCTGCTATCGCATAATCCGGCGCGGGCCCGGGTGATTGCCACTCAGATCGAGGGGCTGAACGCACAGCGCAGACTGTTAACAAACCAGGTGTATGAGGCTGCGGAGACACAACTGCGCGAGAACACGGAACTGCGCTCGGAGCCTGCCCTTATTCTCTTCAACGAGACCTGGCCTGGGGGTGTCGTTGGCATCGTCGCCAATAAGCTGGTCGACCGTTATCGCAGGCCGGCGATCCTCTTGAACCAGTCTGAGGATGGAATCTTGCGCGGCTCTGCGCGTTCCATCGAGGGACTGAATATTACGGAAGCCATTACAACACAGAAGGACTTGCTGCTGGGATTCGGCGGGCATCCCATGGCAGCCGGTCTGGCATTGCAATTAGAAAATCTTCCACAGTTCCGGAAGGGTCTCGCCCGGGCAATTGAAGAACAGTTGGGAAAGGTCGTGCGTGAAGAACCAAGGCTGCAGATCGACGCCTGGCTACGGCTGGACGAGATGGACCTTGCGTTCGCTGAGGCGCTCGAAGCGCTCGCGCCATTCGGTCCCGGCAACCCGGCTCTGACGTTTGCAACCCATAAAGTCACTCTGAAATCGGTGGCCACGATTGGCAAGAACCGGGAGCATCTGCGGCTGAACGTGGAAGATGAAAATGGAAATGTCCAATCCATTTTATGGTGGGGCGGCGCCGGCTCAGAGCTGCCCGAGGAAGGCAGCAAATTTGATATTGCCTACACAATGCGCGCCTCTACATTCCGCGGCGATAAACAGGTCACCCTGCAATTCGAAGAATTCCGGATCGTCGAAGAGGCGCCCCCGGAACTCAGAAAGCCCAAGATAGAGATTATTGACTTTCGTCAGGATCATACGGGCTCATTCGAAAAGATAAAGGAACAAACTTCTGGAGTCCAGGTGTGGGCAGAAGGCGCGGATAGGGCACTGGGCAAAAGCCGCTTCGAATTGAGCCTGGCAGATGAGCTTGCGATCTACACCATCCCCCCCTCACCTGTGGAACTTCAGGCCGCACTCGAAACGGTGCGACCCAAAAAGGTTTACCTGTTTGGAGTTTCGCCGGCTCAGGAAAAGGCAGATGCCTTCCTCACCCGCCTGACCGGGCTGGCGAAATATGTGATCAACCAGAAAGGTGGAAAGGTCACTGTGAGTGAGCTTGCGGTGGTGACGGGACAGCGCGAGGGCGCGATTCGCCTGGGTCTGGAATGGCTGGCTGCGGGCGGTCATATCTCCATTCAGCGGGATGGCTCGCAGGACACCATGCTTTTATCAGCCGGGAACGGTGAGCTGAACCAGTACCTGCAGCGCGAGCTGTACATGGCGGTCAGGGGCATCCTTCAGGAGACCGCCGCGTATCGCGCCCACTTCCAGCGCGCCGAAGCAGAAAAGCTTATGGAGTTGGCGTAGAAGTGACGCTGGGTGTCGTCGTGGACGTGGGTGTCGCCGCGGGAATCATGAGCGAATCAATATTGACGGCCCCACCGTCGAAATGCTCGATCACAATCGAATGGGTCCCCGGGGTTAAAGGGCCCGATTCCCATTTATTACCTTGTGTTTGACTAAAGGGAGGGCTGCCCAGGCCGTCAATGGTGACAGCAACAGAGCCCAGGCTTGGACCTGCATCGTAAAAGAAATGGATTTCCGAGCCGGTAAAAGTAAACGTCACAGTATCTCCACGTGTAGTAGAGACATGCAGAGTTCCTTCATGTGCGCCGGCCACATTCGTCTGAGAGATCCAGTTTCCACCATATTGGAGCCGGGGATCCGTATCGTCATAAATGATCCCCGGCGTGATTGTACCTCCCTGCTGAGTTGCATTGGGTGCTCCTGCTCCGGGAGGACCCTCGCCTTCATTCGGTGCACCTGGAGCAATCGGCGTCCCCAGAATGAGGGGCGTAGAAACAGAAGAGGAACGGGTGGGTGTTGCAAATGAGGGCGTGACATCAAGTGGTGTATCAACCTCATCCTGCTCGTTAACGGTGGGGACAATTTCAGACCCCCCCGGAAAAATCGTGCTGGCAGCCGGCTCTGTTCCCAGGAAAAGAAACTGGAACGGCGTGTTACTGGGGGTCATTGCCACCTGGGCAGGGGCGTTCTGCGCCCGCCCAATGAGCAAAATGACGATAATTCCAATGAGCGAAAGAGCACTGATCAAGATGGGGACGAGCAGCTCACGCTGAGAAGACGGCTGGTTATCCATGGAAAAGTTGACGCTTTGAGGAGACAAGCGGTATCATCGGTCAGGAGGATACCACAATCATGCACAATCTGATACCAAAGCCAACATCATTGATTCCATCCACGGGGAGCTTCCCTCTTTTGCCAGACACACAGATCTATATAAGCGTGGCAGACGAAGATCTCATCAAAGCTGCAAACCTTCTGGCGGGCTATCTGCGGGATGCCACAGGTCTCGAGTTTGTTATGATGAGCGTCGGCGCTCTGCCAGGCGCGGGGAATATTCGGCTCACGCTGGAGGGCGACGCCGGCCTCGGCGAGGAGGGATACGAGCTCTCCATCACACCGGAGCTCGTTCTCCTCCAGGCGCGTTGCCCGGCAGGCTTGTTCTACGGGATACAGACTCTGCGCCAGTTTTTGCCGGTGCAACAATCCGAGGCAATCGGCTTGCCCGCGCTGTCCATACGAGATGTTCCCCGCTTCGAGTGGCGCGGCGCTATGCTCGATGTGGCACGCCACTTTTTCAGCGTAGACGACGTGAAGCGTTATGTCGATCTCATTTCCCATTACAAATTAAATCGCCTGCACCTGCACCTCACGGACGATCAGGGCTGGCGCATCGAAATCAAATCCTGGCCGCGGCTGACAGAAGTCGGCGGCAGCACGCAGGTGGGCGGTGGGGCTGGCGGCTATTTCACCCAGGAACAATACAGGGAAATTATTGACTATGCACGCAGTCGTTATGTGATCGTCGTGCCGGAGATCGATACACCCGGTCATACGAACGCGGCTCTGGCGTCGTATGCAGAGCTCAACAGTTCCGAGGAAGCCCCCGAGTTATACACGGACACGAAGGTCGGTTTCAGCACATTATGGATTAAGAGCGACGCTACGTATAAGTTCCTGAACGACGTGATCGGAGAGCTTGCCGCTCTCACGCCCGGGCCCTACATTCACATCGGCGGCGACGAAGCCCGCTCGACCCCTGAAGAGGAGTATAAGTACTTCATCAAACGGATGCAGGAAATTGTCGTTGCGCACGGCAAGACCCCGGTCGGTTGGAATGAGATCGGCGAGGCAGAACTGCTGCCCGGCACGATCGTCCAGCAGTGGGCTGGGGCTGGCTATCAACACGCAAAGGAGCAGGGAGCAAAAGTTATTCTTTCTCCGGCGAATAAGATCTATTTGGATATGAAGTACGATGAATCCACTCCGCTGGGCTTAACCTGGGCTGGTTTCGTCACCGTGAAAGACGCGTATGACTGGGAGCCCGGCAGTTATATGGACGGACTCGAGGAGAGCGACATCCTCGGCATTGAAGGACCTCTGTGGACGGAAACAGTTCAGACGATGCAGGATATCGAATATCTGACCTTCCCTCGCCTGGCGGGGATCGCAGAGCTAGCCTGGTCGCCAAAAGGTCAGAGCTGGGAAGAATATCGCCAGCGCCTGGCCTCTCATGGAAAACGTATGGAAGCGATGGGGGTCAATTTCTTCCGTTCACCAGATGTAGATTGGCAATAAGTTTTCGTTATGCCTATGAGCAGGGCTGTGAAGCGACACTACTCTTGCTTGACAGCCCTATCTGTAATCTCCAGCGCTTGATCTAAAACCTCAAATCCTTCTTTCAACTCCTCCTCCTTGATAATCAACGGCGGGATGATCAGTACAGTATGCCAGTGGGTATACAAAAACAAACCATGATCCAGGCAATATTTCTTCAAGGCGGTCATCTCAGGCGAGGAGCCGTTCCAGGGAGCCATAGGCTCTTTCGTCTTTCTGTCCTTCACCAACTCAAGAATTCCAAACAAGCCGATGTTTCGCACCTCGCCGACAGAGGGATGCGCTTCGCCCAGGTCGGTGAGCATGCGCTTGAGCACCTTACCCATGCCTGCCGCGTGCTCGACGATCTTATCCTCTCGCATCACGTTGATATTGGCAATCGCTGCTGCCAGAGAGATCGGATGGGATGTATAGGTCAAGCCACCTTCAAAGGCATGCTCATTGAATGCCGCGGCGATCTCAGGCTTCATCGCCACGGCGCCGAGTGGCGCATACGCGGAGGTCAATCCCTTTGCCATCGTGATCATATCGGGGATCACGTCCCAGTGCTCCACGGCGAACCATTTCCCGGTGCGACCGAAACCGCTCATGACCTCGTCCGCGATCATTAGGATGTCATATTTGTCACACAGACGGCGCACCCCCTGCATGTAGCCTTCGGGTGGAATAATGATTCCGTTCGTCCCGGTAACAGACTCCATCAGGACCGCGGCGATGGTATTCGGCCCCTCGTACTGGATGATTTCTTCGAGGTGGTTGAGATAATCCTGCGTGAAATCCTCCTCCGAGATGTCGGAGTTTGTACGGTGAAACGTGGAGCGATACCGGTAGGGGTCAAGGAAGTGCACCACGCCCGGCATGAGGGTCGGCTCCCAGGCGAGACGACGCGGATCTCCTGTCGCCGCCATTGCCCCGGCGGTCGCGCCGTGATAGGAGCGATAGCGGCTCAGGATCTTATGCCTTCCGGTGTAGCCGCGCGCCAGCTTGATGGCATTCTCACTGGCATCCGCCCCACCGAGCGTGAACAAAATCTTGCTGAGCGCCGCCTCCGGTGTGATCTCGGCGACCATCTTGCTTGCTAATGCCCGCGCTTTCGTGGTCATCCCCGGAGCGGCGTACGGAAGCTCTGCGGCCTGCTCCTGCATGGCTCTGATGACTCGCTCGTCGCCATGCCCGATGTTGACACACATGGTCATGGAATTGAAGTCGAGATAGCGTTTATCCTCCAGGTCCCAGAAATAGACCCCTTTGGCGCGCTTCACCGCGATCGGGTTGACCTTTGCCTGCGCCGACCACGTATAAAACACATGCTCTCTGGAGAGCGAAAGTATTTCCTCGTTGCTCAAATCAAACATCGTGGAGTCCTACCTGTGTACCTTGTTTAGCTCTGTCCGTGCCGATCTCAACCGCGGCATGAACAGAGGCATTATAACCCTCCAAATTTTCCCGAAATGTGATAAACTACCGTCCGCTTAAGAAACAGGTACGTCATCGCAATACGTGCCTTTCCGCTCCTGGCGGACCCACGGTTCGAACAGGAGCAATCCCATGGAAAGGAGGAAACCCTCATGCGCCAATACGAACTCGTTTGCATTATCCAGCCCGAACTGGATGAGAACGCTTTTAAGGGCGTTGTCGACCGCGTCACAGGCTGGATCAGCGAAGCAGGCGGAAGCGTGGACAAGGTGGATGTCTGGGGCCGCCGCAGGCTCGCGTATCAGATCCGCAAGCAGCGCGAAGGTCAGTATGTTTTGATAAACGTGACCCTCGACCCAAAATCCACCGGCGAGCTGGAGCGAAACATTCGCTACCTCGAGCCTGTCCTGCGTCACATGCTTTCTGCGGTGTAAATTTTCTTACGAAGTGCCGCGTACAGCAGAAATCAGTCACGATCGAGAATTTATCGAGCAGACAACTGATTTATCGGTAAAGCGGCAGAAGTATTCTCGGTCCAACAAGGAGGCTGAAATGAGCCGAGGCCTTAATAAAGTTCAGATCATCGGTCACCTGGGGCGCGACCCCGAAATGCGCTATACACCTTCCGGGAAGCCCGTCACCACCTTCACGGTCGCCGTCAGTCGTTCGTGGAACACCATGGACGGCGAGCGTCATAACGAAACGGAATGGTTCAACATTGTCGCCTGGGGCAATCTGGCGGAAATCTGTAAACAATACCTCAACAAAGGCCAGCAGGTCTACATCGAGGGCCGTCTGCAGACCCGCCGCTGGGATGACAAGGAAGGCGTGAAACACACCAGCGTGGAAGTGGTAGCCAACGAGATGATGATGCTCGGCGAGCGTAGCGAACGGCGTGAGCACAGCAATCAGGCAGGCCAGGGAGAAGTGGCGGCCGATGAAAACGGAATTTCCGCCAACGAGGATGAATTCCCGTTCTAGGGAACGAAAAAGACATCAGGCATATCCCGCAACCACCCTCGCAATGACGACTGGCTGGATCTGAGGATATGCATCATGAAAACTGGAGTACCAAATGGTTGAAGATCGAAGACCCTCGGCTGGCGCAGAAGGCGGCGGTGACCGTCGCTTCTTTGCCAAGCCCAAATTTTGTCAATTCTGCGCAGATAAAACCCTGCGCATCGACTATAAAAAGACAGACATCCTTCGGAAGTATGTCACGGAAGATGGAAAGATTCGCCCGCGCCGCCAGACGGGCGCCTGCGCCCGGCACCAGCGAGCTGTGGCTGCAGCCGTAAAACAGGCGCGTCATATTGCACTTCTTCCTTTCACAGGCAAGTCACCTGACGAGGGGCGCTAATCCCGTGTAGCGTAACTGACACGGGGTCTGTCCCCGGGTTAGCCCCCGGATGACAGACCCCGTCTTTACGCCATGGAGAACATGAATGACGAAACACAGCCCTACACCCAAAGTGACAACAAAGAAACACATCGCACGCCTCGAGCGTGAGCGTCGTCAGGTGAATATCATCCGCGGGATCGCGATCGGCGGAGTATTGCTTGTGCTCGGTTTGCTCGGCTTTGGTTATTTGAACGAGAATTTCCTACAGCTGCGTCAGCCGGTCGCGCAGGTCAACGGCGTGACGATCACAACAGGGGAATGGCAGGAGCGCGTCCGCTTTCAGCGCGTCCAGATGTTGAATGTTTATAACCAGTATGCGTTTTACCAGCAGAATTTCGGTATCGATTATTCGCAGCAAATGCAGCAGGTTCTAACCACTCTCCAGACGCCGACGATCCTTGGACAGCAGGTCCTGGATCAAATGATCGATGAGATCCTTATCCGCCAGGAGGCGGCTGAGCGCAGCATCGCCGTTTCGGAGGAAGAAGTGGAGGCAGCATTCCAGGAAGCCTTTAACTTCTTCCCCGACGGCACCCCCACGCCGACGGTCACACCCACCGATGTCTCCTTTCCGACGCTGACAAGCCAGCAGCTGACCCTCTATCCCTCCACTGCGACACCGACGGAAATGGGAACAACCACGCCGGAAGCAACTGCAACGCTCGATGGTTCTGTGACACCGCCGCCTACAGCCACGAGCGCCCCCGCGACGCCAACATTTGTTCCGCAACCGCCCACCGCCACCGCGACACCGTATACCCTCGAGGGCTACCAGACGCAATACGATGAAATGCTCACGAACTTCGAGACCTACGATATCAGTGAGACGACCATCCGCTCGTTCTATGAAGCCAACCTGTTGCGAGAAAAGGTCCGGGATGCGGTCACGGGCGAAACGCCGCGCACCGAAGAGCAGGTCTGGGCACGCCATATCCTGGTGGATACCGAGGAAGTGGCGCAGGACATCTATGAGCGTCTTCAGGCTGGAGAAGACTTTGCCACCCTGGCACGCGAGCTATCCAAAGACACGGGCTCCGGGGCGAACGGCGGCGACCTGGGCTGGTTCGGCAGAGGCGCCATGGTGACCGAGTTCGAGACAGCTGCCTTCGAGCTAGAAGTGGGCGAGGTCAGCGAACCCATCCAGACAGATTTTGGCTATCACATCATCCAGGTCCTCGGCCACCAGGACATTCCCTTGAGCGCCACCCAGTACGACAGCAAGAGGGAAGCCGAGTTCACCGACTGGCTGGCTGCGGCGCGTGAAGAGGCTGAGATCACAACCTACGATAACTGGCAGGACCGGGTCCCCACGGAACCATCCGTCCAAAATCAGCTTATCCCGCAATAAAGCAAAACGTCCGGCACAAGCGCCGGACGTTTTTTATCCACAGATCCCTTCTCTCAGATGCGTTGCAGCAGCTCGTCCGTCACCTGGTCGAGGCGCAGGCTGATGACCTGGCTGGCAGAGTCCCGCCCCATGGTAATGCCGTAGATCACGTCCGCAGCCTGGACCGTATTGCGGTTATGTGTGATCAGGATGAACTGCGTGTCGCGGCTCAATTCTTGCAGCAGGTCGCGGAAGCGGCCGACATTCGCCTCATCGAGCATGGCATCTACTTCGTCCATGACGCACACGGGCGTAGGCGAGACCTTGAGCAGAGCAAATACCAGCGCCACCGCCGTCAGACTACGCTCACCGCCCGAGAGCAGAGCCAGCCCCTGCTCGCGGCGACCCGGTAGACGCGCTTCGATCTCGATACCGGTCTCCACCAGGTTATCCGGGTCTGTCAATGCCAGGCGCGCCGAGCCGCCGCCGAACAGCCGGGTGAACATGGCACGGAACTGTTTATCCACAGCGTCGAACGTCTTCGAGAACTCCTGCCTGGTCAGCTCGTCCAGCTCGGCGATGACGTGTTTCAGGTCTTCCTCCGCCTTTTGCAGATCTTCCACCTGAGTTTTCATGAAGGCATAGCGCTCAGACTCTGCATCGAATTCCTGTTTTGCCTCCGGGTTGATGGATCCCATGCGCCGGACGCGCGTCCGCTGCTGCATCAACTGCGCTTCAAGCTCCGGCGAAACATCGGTGACCACCGGCAGCTCTTCGATCATGCCTTCAAACGGCAGCGGGACGGGCCCTGTGACGTCGTCGGCGTAATCGAACATCACCAGCCCAAAATCGTCGGTGATCTTCTGGCGCAGGTTATCGAGCGCTTCGTGCTTCCGCATCTGCTCCAGCTGCACCTGTCCGAGCAGACGCTCGGCGGTCGCCAGTGCTCGCTGGGCATTGGCCTCCAGTTCCTGCAGGCGGGACTCCTCTTGCTCCGCCATCTCCAAATCCTTTTCGGCGGGATCGATATGCACGTGCAGCGCCTCGATTTCCTGATGCAGTTGTGCCTCCCGCTCGCGCAGCGCGCCTCTCTCCGCGTTCAGACTGCCCAGCGACGTCTCGGCATCGTTGAGTCGTGCGACGAGCTCAAAACGCCGCGTGTCAAACCGGGCGATTTCCCGGGAGCGCTCATCCCGTCGTGAAGTTGCATCTGCCAGGGCACGTTCAGCCACAGCGACGCGCGTGCTCCAATACGAGGCTTGATTTTGAGCCTCTGCCAGGTCCATGCGGCGGAGCTGCTCCGAGAGCGTGCGCACGTTCTCCTGTGCCTTGGCGGCTTGCGCCTCGATCTCGGCGAGGGACTGGACCAGCGTCTCGCGCGTGGAGGCTGCTTCAGCCGCTTCCGCTTGCAGTTGACCGTGCTGGCTCTTCTGCCACTCCAGCTGGCGCCGCCTCGATTCAGATTCCAGCCCGGCTTCACGTTCCCCCTCGTGAGCTTCTTCCAGGCTCCGACGGGCTGCACGCACAGCCGCCTCGGACCGATCCACCTCTGCCTGTGCTTCCGCCATTCGGGATGAGAGAGCCGCGATTTCCCGATTCAGTGTTTCGATCTCGGCCCCCAGCGATATCAACGACTCGCCCAGCTCGCGTTTCTGACGCGGGCGGCTGAGCGCCGAACCGCCCGCCGCAGCGGACCGGCCTGCGATGATCAAGCCATCGCCGCGGAAGACCTCGCCGCGTAATGTGACGATTCGAGCGTGCGCTGGAAGCTCTCTGATCATGCGTCGCGCCGTCGTCCGGTCGCGCACGATCAGGGTCTGGCCCAGCATCAAGTCAACAGCCGCACGCAGATCCTGCGGTGCGCGGACGAGCTGAGATGCTACCCCCAGCGTGTCCTGTCCGTTCGGGCTGGCCAGCGGCAGCCGCGCATGGTCCTCGAGCGGGAGCAAGACTGCGCGCCCGGTCCCATCGGATTCCAGCAACCGCAGTGCTTCGTCGATCTCATTGGACTCGAGTAGGATGGCATCCAGCATATCGCCCAACGCCGCCGCAATTGCCACCTCCAGCTCTGCGGGCACGTCCAGCGAAGTACTCAGTGCGCCGCGAGCTCCCTTGAGGCGTAACTGGCGCGCCGCCTCAAGCAGGAAGCGTGCGCCCTCCGCATAACCCGTCAACGATTCCTCCGCCTGTTCCAGCACGTCCAGCTGTGCCCGCGCCCGGGTATGCTCGGCAAGGCGTTGAGCACGCAGTTCCGCCTGCTCACGCCGTTCCTGCTCGTACTTGTCCAATTCCCGCCGGGCTTGTTCTTCCTGCTCCCTTGCCCTGCTAAAGTCCACTTCCCGGGTTTCACGGACTTCACGTGTCTGTGCGGAGCGTTCATCTGCCGCCTGGACGTGCCCTTCCGCTGTCCGTACAGCATCCTCGATCGTCACCAGACGCTGCTGCAGATGGTCCCAGCGGGTTTGCAATTCGTCCAACCGCGCCCGCGATTCGGCGCGCTGCCCGCTGCGGATGTCGATCTCTGTGCGGAGAGACCGTAACGACTCCTCCAGCGCGGCACGTTCCGCCTGCCTTGCTTCCAGAGACTGCTGTGCCTGGCTGTACTGGCGCAGCGCGTCTTCGTGCTCGCTTTGCAGGCGGACAACTTCCCCTTCCGCCTCCGCCAACCGCTCCCGGGCCATCTGCTCTTCATCCGATGTGCGGTTTTTATCTGCCAGCACGGAGGACTGCGTAGAAAGCAGGGAGCGCTGGCGCTCCTCCAGGACTGCCAGCCTCCGACTCGACTCTTCGCGCTGGTTATGCAGCTCGGCAGACTGCCGGTGCCAGGCATTCAACTGGCTGCGCAATCCGCTCAGTCGCTCACGGAAGGTAGTGTGCTCCAGCTCTGTGCTGACATGGACCTCGCGCGCTTCCTGCACCCGGATTTCCTGCGCCTTCACCACCTCCCGGGACGCGGTCAGCTCGCGCTGTGCCCGGTGCCAGTGATAGCCATACCATTCCCGCAGAATGACCTTCAGGTCTGTCTGGGCGCGACTGTATTCGGTGGCGCGCCGCGCCTGACGCTCGAGGCTGCGGATGCGCGGCTCCAGCTCGGACATGATATCGAGCACGCGCTCCAGGTTACGCCGCGTGCTCTCCAGGCGCTTGAGCGCCTCCTCGCGACGCGCGCGGTACAGTCCTACCCCTGCAGCCTCCTCGAACAGACGGCGGCGGTCTTCCGCTTTGAGCGCCAGGGAAGCATCCACCAGACCTTGACCCAGGAAGGTATACGTCCGCTCCGATAAGCCGGAGGCTGCCAGCAGCTCATTCAAATCACGCAGGCGCACCTGTTGATCGTTGAGCAGGTATTCGTTGTGGCCATCGCGATAGGCGCGGCGGGTCATGCCCACCTCCGTAAAGTCGAGGGGCAGCCAGCCTGTCGCGTTGTCGAACAGGATATGCGCGGATGCCATGCTGGCGCGCGAGCGGTGCTCCGAGCCATTGAAGATCATATCTTCGGTCTTTTTCCCGCGCAGCAAGCCGTAGGATTGCTCTCCCAGCACCCAGCGCAGGGCATCGACGATATTGGATTTGCCGGAGCCGTTGGGGCCCACGACGGCTGTAATGCCGCCCGCGAACTCAAACGTCGTCCGGGTAGCAAAGGTCTTGTAGCCTTGTAATTCGAGGGATTTTAGACGAAGAGGCATTTGCGACTCAGGTAGCTCGATTCATTTATAGGAAATACCAAGGGATTCCAGCGCGGTCTGGGCAGCAATGCGCGCGGCGACCTGCTTGCTGGAGCCCTGGCCCAGCCCATAGACCACGCCCTGAATGCGCACTTCCACCTCAAAAACCTTGGCATGATCGGGTCCACTGGAGCCGATAGTCACGTACTGCGGCGTACCCATCTTTTGCGCCTGTGCCCATTCCTGTAAATGGCTCTTGGGATCGTGAATCTCCTCGAGGATGAACTCCTGCGCCTCCTCAAGCAGCGGCGAGACGAACCTCTGCACCGCTTCAAGACCTCCATCCAGGTACAACGCTCCGATGACGGCCTCGAACAGGGAACCGAGCAGCCCGTCCCGTTGGCGCCCGCCCGAGGCGAACTCTCCGCGCCCGAGCCGCAGCGCGGGTCCCAGGTTCAGGCGCCGGGCAAAGATGGCGAGCTGTTCATTGCGCACAATGGCGGAACGGATCTTGGTCAGCTCTCCCTCGCGCATTTCAGGATAGCGGTTGTACACCCATGCGCCGACAATGAAGTCGAGCACGGCATCCCCCAGGAACTCGAGACGCTCGTTGTCCTCCTGAGAGTCGGGATGTTCGTTCACATAGGAGCGGTGCGTCAGGGCACGCGTCAACAGGGCTAGATTTGAAAACGTCAAGCCCAAGCGCTGGCTGAGGTCCGAGGCGGATTCAAAATTCCGCGATTCAGATAAAATCGTCACGGCCATCTCCCGGGAACTCAGGGAGCGCCAACCCCGCTCTGAAAGCCTCACAGCTTCTTTAGATTGTTCTCCAAATTGCTGTTTTGAATTCGGGGAGGAGTCCGCGTTCCATCAGTTCCACTATTCAAGCGGGCTGAATTGTACTACAAGCCCGTGGACAAGCGAAGCAATCCCGTGGAGAAGTGAAACACGCCGCAGAGCGGCAGTGTGGACAAGCGTCCGCGGATACAAACTGGCGCCTGCCATCTCTTCCGCTTTGTCTAACCTGCGGGGTACAATCGGGCAACCTTTTCGGAGGGAGACTATGGCTGAACTCAGCACTGAGACCAGGTTCTTGCATGCCATCGAAATGGGGTTAGGCGCCTGGCAGTGGGGCGACCGTCTCGTCTGGCAATACGGCCACGGGTACGGGGATGCAGAGGTGCGGCAGGCATTCCAGGCATCTCTGGAAGAGGGCATTCGTTTTATTGACACCGCGGAAATTTATGGGGGTGGGCGTTCTGAGCGGCTGCTGGGTCAATTTCTCAAGGAGACTGATCAGCCGGTGCTGGTCGCAACAAAATACCTGCCTTTTCCGTGGAGACTGAGAAAGGGCGCCCTACCGCGTGCCCTGAAAGGCAGCCTGGCGCGCTTGGGTCTCGAAAGCGTGGACCTGTACCAGATCCACGGGCCCACGCCCCTGATGAGCGTGGATACCATGATGGAGGGGCTGGTCGAGTGTGTGAAAAGTGGGATGGCGCGCACTGTGGGAGTCTCCAATTTCAGCCAGTCGCGCATGCTGGCAGCCTACTCCGCGCTGGCGCGCCACGGGGTTCCGCTGGCAGCCAACCAGATGCATTACAGCCTTCTCCATCGGGAAGTGGAGAAGAATGGAACCCTCGCCCGTTGTAAGGAGCTGGGAATCCGGTTGATTTCCTATAGTCCCATCGAAATGGGCTTGCTCACCGGTAAATACAGTGTAAACTCGCCGCCGCCGGGCTCACGCGCCCGAATGTACGCGGACCTGCTCCGGCGGTTGGGACCGCTGCTCAAACTCATGACCGAAATCGGCCAGGATCATGGCGGCAAATCGAATACACAGGTAGCACTGAACTGGGTAATCTGCAAGGGAGCGCTGCCCATCCCGGGCGCAAAGAATGCAGGGCAGGCGCAGGAAAACGCCGGGACACTCGGCTGGAGATTGACGGAAGAAGAGGTGGAAAGATTGGATCGAAGCAGCGATTCGATCCAAGAATCAGAATAAAAAAGCAGCGGGCGCCCGCTGCTTTTATCATACAGGTTTCAGGATCGTCACATCGTCGCTGCTGCCAAGGTCTGCCAGTCCGCGCTGGATTTCTAAGATCTCCTTCGAAGATAGCTTCTGAGGGAACGTCACTTCCGGGCTCCGGGCAACAAATGCTCGGGCAGCCATGCTGTACTTTAGCATGCGCTCGATGTGCTCAAGCTGGAACGGCTTGGAGATATAGTTATCGATCCCCGCCTCAAACAGGCGATGTCCTTCTTCCGGTAAATAACTGGCTGTCAGAGCGATGATGAACGTGTGCTGGCTGCCGTTCTCCCATTCGCGGATGCGGCGGCTGGCTTCCATGCCATCCATGACCGGCATCTGCAAATCCATAAAGACCAGATCGAAATGCTGAAACTTGACAGCATCGAAGGCTTCCATGCCATTGGAAGCCACTGCAACATCATGCCCCTCCCGCCCGAGCAGCACCTGCATCAGCCGCTGGTTCAGCGGGTCATCATCGGCAACGAGAATCTTGAGTGCCGGTTTTTTCTCCGCGTTATCGTTTTCAACACGATCCATGACATACCGTCGCAAAAGGAATGTAGAAAGAGCCGCGCATAAATCTCCAACCGGCGAACAGGCATTCGCACACCCCCATGACCTCAATGGGGAGCAAAAGTTACCGGCTTATCCCATATCTCGACAGTATGCAATGAATTTACAATGAAGGACGACCGGCTGCTTCTTCTCGCACCGCTTTTAAATAAACGATTAGTTTTCCTCGTCCGCCCAAACTATCGAGCCATGAACATTTGTCGATCCAGCCGGTAGCCCATGGCCTCCAGC
>DATHTH010000312.1:0-4822 GCA_035463495.1 Anaerolineales bacterium
GCCATATTCCAGTGTGAGCGCCAGCTTGCGTTCCCACTTGCGGACCGGGTCCGGACCCCACAGGCTGGTCTGCCGCCACAAGCCCTGCAGCTTTTCCTTGAATGGAAAGAAATACCAGGGCGTCATGTGCATGAATTCCCCATACTCCTGCGCCACCCGGGCGGCATAGATTTCTTCTTCGGTCGGCTGCGGCGCCGTCCACTGCGCCACGCGCCCGATGGTCTTCTCATACGCACCCTTGAGCATGTTTTCAGCCGTAAAGCTGATCCCGATGAATGCCAGCGTGAATTGAGAATCGCCGTTGAACGGATAATTCCCCCGCACCACGTCACAGGCCTCCCGGTAGCTGTGCCAGTACTGTTCCACCGCTGCGAAATAGGGGAAGTCACTCGAGCGATTCTCGCGGAGAAACGTACCGTATTCGTCGGTGCTGTAGACGATATACCACTCGGGGAGGGTTAGATAGGTCTTATCTTCCGGCCGATAATAATCGGGGATACCACGAATGATCTGGCGGATCGCCGTGTCCTCTGTGAAGGGCTCCCTTGGCCCGGGTGCATCCCACACCCGGCAGGCGACCCAGGCGCGCGGCAGGTTGATGAGGGACGGACCCAGCGCGATGACCAGCAGTGCCAGCAGCAGAAACCTCAAGCCTCGCCCGAGGCAGCTACGCCGGCGCATACTGCGCAACTCTGCGACTCATGACGAACCCGATGTACATGGCGATCCCGCCGATCAGGATGTGCGGGATATTGGCGAGGAACCGCGTGCTCAGGTCGAGCGGGGTGATGCCCTGCAGGAAGATGCCTCCATCCAGGTACCCCTGCCCGAGGAAGAAGCCCATGACTCCATCCAGAGCGTAGATCGCGCCGAAGAGCTTGAAGTAAAAAACCGAGTCTTTGAACGAGCGCCAGGCGGCGATGGCAGCCCAGAGCCCCGAGCCATAATGTAAGAGGTCGTCGTACCACTGCAGGCTGAATATCCCCAGGGTCATGCCATGCTCATCATTAATCCAAGGGATGTGAGCCAGCGAACCCAGAAAGAAAAACATAATTGCATAAACCCAGGCAAGGTTCCGGACCACATTGGAATTCATTGCTCGCTCCTCCTGCATCATTGAAATGGATTGCTTTGGTGAGAATATTATAGCAGTCCGGTGGATATTTCCATAAGTAGCAGGAGGTTACACAATCCAGATTTTGTTTTACGCATCCACGCGTACTGGATCGCAAGTGTTTTGGCTAGAAGAAAGCGGGAAGTGATTCAGCCACTTCGCGCAGCGTGCCGTAGGCTCTCTCTACCGTCCCGCTATCGTTGTGCCGCGCAGAATAGACCAGGGCTGTCGCGGCGTGCATGCCATCATAGACGGTTTTCCTGAACTTTGCACCCGGAGTGTCTTCCGGCTTGCCGTACGCCTGCCAGAAATGCGCGTGACCTTCGTCGGGATCGGTGTGCGCCAGAATGAACATGGTCCAGTCTGCCATGGGGTCGCCCCACCAGGACCGGTCGGCATCCAGCACCCCGACGATGGATGGCGCTCCGTCTGCACGTGAGATCAGAAGATTGAACAGCCACAGGTCCCCGTGCAGCAGGCGCGGGGTTTCGATTTCATCCAGCTGATCGGGATGTGTTCTGATCGATTCGATAACTTGCGACAGGCTTCCGACATCCAGTCCCATTTCTTGAGCCGCCCCGAGCGTACGTCCCATACGATCGAGGACTGCCTGGCTCCAGCGGTCAAATTGAAACCCGGGACGCGGCAAACCGAATTGTTCGCCGCGCACCGCGTGGATCTGTTCCATGATTCTTCCAAATTGGATCCACAGCTCCTGACTCTCTCCCTTCGTAAGCTCGTCCCAGAGCTCGTCCCAGCGCTAGCATTCGATAAAGGTCTGGAACATGTAATCGCGGTCGAGCAGCTGGTGAGTAAAATCCACCAGCTGCGTCTTGGGCATCAGTGTCGCGATCGGAGCAAAGTACGGCTGCATCGCGTGTTCTGAGCGCATCAGGAAGAGATCTTCCCAGGCCGTCTCAGCGGTCTGGGGAGGCGCGACGCGCAAGACCGCTTTTTGCCCGTCTGTGAATGTAATCAGAGAGACGGTATTGAAGGTCCCGCCGCCCAGTTCATCTATCGATTTGATCTGAGTCTGCGTTCCAAACCCCCGTTTGCAGATCGCCTTGAGTTGATCGTTCGTCAATGTCATGTTGGTATGTCACATCCCAGCATGTATGCCTCCTGAAGCAGGTCTGCCAGCTCGTCATCGAGATCCTCGGGATGGGTCAGGCGGAACACGTGGCCGTAATCGCGGAAGACTCCCATTTCCACTTTGCGGATGCGTGGGTGGGCTGCCTGCCGCCGCAGCCAGAGATAACCGTCCAGCCAGCGCTTGCGCGGCATCGCAGTCGCGAATTGGACCTCTGCCTGGAAGATGATGCGCGTCTTCACGGGGAATACACCGACCGGACCGAATTCTTCCATCGTTTCGAGCAACCGCTCGTAGGAAACACGGACGATGGGCTCTTTCCCGGCAAAATGATCTTCCAGGCTGTATCTCCCGCAGGAATGGTTGCGGTTGACTGAGACAAACGTCCGCCCGCAGTCGGGGCAGGTCCACAGGGATCTTCTGGTTCGCAAAGCAATTTACTCCGCCGAATCACCGCTCAGGCGGTAGAGCCGCCGGCGACCCTCCAGCCCTTTAAGCTCATGTTCTCCCAGATCGAGCAAAGACATGTCTGCGCCCTCCAGCAGGCTGGCGGTCGAAGCCGATAACCACACCTCTCCCGGTCCGGCGAGCGCCATGATGCGAGCAGCCACATGCACGGCAACCCCCTCTACTTTATCGACGTATCGTTCGACTTCGCCGGAATGTACCCCGGCGCGCACTTCCAGCCCGTCCCTGCCGGCTGCCTTACAGATCGCTGTTGCACAATGGACGGCGCGCACTGTGCCGTCGAACATGGCGAGAAATCCATCGCCGGTGGTCTTGAGCTCGTAGCCCCGGAAGCGGTCGAGCTCCAGGCGGACCCGGTCGAAATGCCGCGTTAACAACTGCTTCCAGGCTGCGTCGCCCAGGCGCGCTGCGATGGCTGTGGACCCGACGATGTCGGTGAAGAGCAGGGTGGCTAGCACCCGCTCCTCGGATGTCCTGGGTCGTGCCCAATCTCGCACGCCGAGGAATTCGATGGACACAAAGGGTTCCTCGCCCAGGACCCGGGCATCATGTCCCGGTGGGATATCGAAGGCTTCCCCGGGGCCGAGAACCCGCTGTGCACCTTCGGCCGTCGTCACCTGCATGTATCCAGACACCACGACTCCCTGGTGGTGATACTGGCAACTTGGTGTGCCGACCAGCGGCTTCATGTCGGTTGACCAGCGCCAGCCGGGATGGTGAATATAACGCCCCACGTACGTTTCACCGAGCAGGACGATCTGTCCCTGAAGTCTGGGGTGGGAGATGAACTCATCCGGCTCGTCAAATCGTTTGGATTGTAGCTCGCCCATATTTGGTGTCTCTCCAACTGTACAAATGACTCTTTTCACGCTGAGAAGGGGCAGCGCGGCAAAAGCCCACCAAGTCCACACTCCACGTCTGCTTCCGTGCATTCGTCAATTGCTGCAATGCTAGCTCGGCCACTTCACCTCATAGACCCGGACAGGGTTGTCGAATCCCTTCGGCGTGATTTCGCCCAGATCAGAAAACAGCGATTTCTCGCCATGAAACTGATCGTGCACAATCTTGGTGACCAGGATTTTTCCGGGTTCGGCGTGGGCACAGGTCCTCGCCGCGAGGTTGACTGTTGTGCCGAACAAATCATTATCCTCCTCGACGGGCTCGCCTGCACTCAGCCCGATACGCAGGTACAGCGGTGTCTCAGGATTTGCGTCGTTATGCGCGGCAAACGCCGTTTGGATGGCGATCGCGCACCGGATCGCATCGTAGACAGTTCGGAAGGAAGCCATGAGCCCGTCGCCGGTATGCTTCACCTCGCGGCCGCTAAAGTCTCTTAATGCATTGCGGGTCAGGGCATTGTGAATATGGAGCAGATGCAAAGCCCGGGCATCTCCCAGGCGGGATGCCATGGCCGTGGAATCCTTCAAGTCTGTAAACATGATCACGCGAAAGGCCGGCTCGATTGCAGGCTCGTTGTTTTCCGCCGGGACCGGATCTTTGATCCTGCCCAGAAAGGCCTCCACAACACCGGGATCGACTTCGATGATCTCGTTTGGCACCATACCATGCGCTTCGACATGGGTCTTATCGACAGCTTCCTTGTCGGGAGCAGAAACAAGACAAAACGATGTGGAGCGCACTTCGTCGAACCAGTAGGTTAAGAAGCTAACGTTGTGCTTGCTTTGAATTTCGAGATCCCTCTCGTGGGCGTTCGCGATGGCATGCCGGGTCGCACCTTCAATGTAGTGGCGGTCCATAAAAATGGGCATGGGTTCAGATCCTTTCGCGGAAATAAAGGGCTGCGAGACCGATAAGCGAGCCAGGAAAATCACGACCCATGCAAACCGGTTTTGATTGGCTTGCGGTATAGCGTATTGCGCTTCGTAACCCGGAAACCGCAGTCCTCATAGACCCGCGTCGCGCCGCTGAGGTTCTCACTGTCTGCTCCCAGCGCCGATTCGGTCATACCGAGCTCCTTTTGCAGGCGCAAGCTGCGAGCGATCAGCGCCCGGGCAAGCCCGCGTTTCCGCCACGGCCGGCGCACGCTGATGAATTCGGTATAACCGCGCTTGCGGTTGTATTTCTCGTTTTCCGCGGTGTTGATAAAGGTGCGCACCTGACCGGCAATCTCATTTGTACTTGTGTCCCAT
>DATHTH010000313.1:0-26556 GCA_035463495.1 Anaerolineales bacterium
TAATGCGCCCGCGCGGGACGCCGCCTACGCCGAGCGCGATATCCAGAGACAACGAGCCGGTCGGGAATGCTTCGGTCTGCATGTGCTGGGCTTCACCCAGGCGCATGATGGAACCGTCGCCATAACGTTTAAGAATATCGCCAACGGCTTTATCCAACACAGCACGTTTGGCGCCATCCATATTTGCATTTCTGGATGGGATTTCGATCTGCTCTTCGGCAGCGGAAGCTTTTGATCTTCGAGGGGACATGTTTCACTCTCCAAATACAAAGGTTAAAGGACAAATTTTGTGTAGATGCGAAGTATAGCACAGATGTTCGATGCGTCAAGGACTGAAATAGTGTCAAGTTCCGGGGTTCAGGGGTCAGATTTCTTTCCAACATTCCCTACGGCGTTGCTATTGGTGTCGCTGTCCTCGGCAAAAAATCGAGCGTTGGCACAGGCGGTGTAGCCACTTCAAATCCGTCTCTTCCACTAAACGTGAAGTACGTCACCTGACCCGGATAAATATCTACCCAGAACTGATGCCTTTTCTCTTCATACTCGAATGCAATTTTGTACAGTCCCGCGGGCAGATCACTCAAGACCAGGTTCTCCTGATAATAGGGATCAGAGTTGACCGCGCCTTCTGCATAAGTGATCACTTTTCTCAGCGGCACCTCAGACGGCATGGGTCTCACGTCCACAGGGAATTGATATAGCAAGTTGCCTTTGTCATCCGTCAATCGTCCGACGAGAATACCCCAGCCCTGTGGCGGAGCCGTCCATAGCTCGGGGTTATAGGTGCTAAAGAAAGTATTATCGCCCAACCTTACTTCGAAGTGCAAATGTGGTCCCGTCGTTATGCCTGTATCACCCACCAGGCCGAGTACATCGCCAGTTTCCACATGCTGGCCCACGACAGCGATGATCTCACTCATGTGAGCATACACGGTGTAGAGCGGATCTCCCTTATAACCAAAGTCATGATGGATCACAACAGCCATCCCATAAGGATCACTAATATTTCCGGGCACCGCGCTGAATAAACCCCAGTCTGCCGAGACTACTGTGCCAGACCCCGCTGCTAGGATCGGCGCCCCTTCGACGGCATCGATATCTACGCCGGTATGTACGATGTTCGGCGCAAAGAAGACGCCCCCGTAACGATATTCTGCCAGAGGCCAGTTGACATTGTCCGCGGCGATGGGACGGGCGAAGTAAAAATGATCGTACGCGGAAACTGCCCAGGGTACTGGATAAAGAGGCGGACGCCAGCCCGAGACGGGTTCCGCGCCCGGAGTTGGCAGGACAAATCGGAAGGGGACGATCGTGGGCTTGACCTGCTCCTCCTCAGCCGGAGGGGTGACCGTTTCCCCCGCGATCACCGCCGTGGGAGTCGGTCCTGTTTCGGCTGTGGGTGAAGCGGGAGCGCAGGCGGTGAGAATGATTATGAACAAAAGCAATATTTCCGCGCTGAGCGGAGCGAGTGGCAGCGAGCGAAGTCGAAGCGCGACTCGCAAGAAAGCAGATCCATTTGCATAATGCTTCGTGCAAATGAGATTTTTCTTCATGGAATAACTGTAGGAGGAGTCGGTGAAGGCGGTAGCGTTCCTGTTGGGGTTCTTGTGGCCGTAGGTGAGCGCGTTGGCGATGGCGTGAACGTTGGACGCGGTGTGCGTGTGGGCAGTGGCGTCCAGGTGGGGAGCGGGGTCCGTGAGGGGGTGATCGTCGGGGGCAATACTCTTGTAGGTGTGACAAGCACATCGGGCGGGTAGAGCTGTAACATGGCCGAGTACCAGTCCAGCCCGTTGGTGAGCGCGAACTCGCTAAAGCGCGCGCCGCGATAGAACGTCCGCCAGTTCGGCAGGGCAGGCACGCGCTCCCATCCATATTGCATTGCCAGGGAAGTCACATCTACCCAGTAGCCCTCAGGCACATCGCTGTAAGTACCACCCTGTTCATAAATTTTGGGATCAAGATTGTAGCGGGCGCTGAGGTCCCAGGGTGCATTACGCAATGGTTCACCCAGTGAGCCATCCTGTAATTGGGCACGCAGATATAAACGCCAGTAGGTTTGCGCGCCGAAATCTTCGCGCACGGCCACCATCCAGCCGGCATTGGTCATCAGGGAATTGATAGCGAAGGCCCGTCCGGTATACAACCAGTCTTCGCCAAAGCCGGGGTCAAGTGAGGTTGTGATGGGCACAAACGCATTCTCCAGACTGGCCAGCGCGTCCCAGCCGACTTCAAGCTGCACTCGTTCACGTAGTGCGGCGAAGGCTTCATCGGCAAGGTCATGCATTTGTGGGTAAGGTGCCTGTATGCCCTCCAGGTCCACGAGTGACCAGCGATCCTCCACACCTTCCTCAACCGGCCCGCCGTTGGCTGCCCAAAGCGGAGCAGGCGTCAGATTTGCGGCCTGTTGAAATGAATCGGGCAGCTGCTCGGGCATGGTCAGGTTTGCCCAGATCAGGCCACGCACGATCGGGGCCGGGAATGGCGTCAGAGGCTGCAGCAACCGTCCATCGAGGGAATACGTTGTGATGTACGTGTGATTCGGCGCGGCAAGCGTTGTAATGATCTGATCGCCCGCGGTATTCCATGCGGGCCAGTTGCCATCACCGATCCACGTTGCAGGAACGTTTTTAGACTCATCCCAAACGTAAATGCCACTGCGTCCCACACTCTGTGAGGAAGATGCCCACGCAAGCCGCTCGCCATCTGGCGACCAGATGGGATGCGACTCAGAGGAAAGCTCTGTGTTGCTCAGGTTTTGGAACCGTCCATTGTCCGTCTGATCCAGATTTGCAACAATGACCTCGCCATCTGAGATGAATGCGATGTGCCTTCCGCCCGGCCCCCAGGCAGGTGAGTGATCAGACGAGGGAGCAGCCGTCAGGCGAATCGGCTCACTCAGTGGATCATCGGCGGATCCCACAATGATATTTAGATTGTCATCCTCATAGGCTTCGAAGGCCATGAACAAGCCATCTGGTGACCATGTGGGTGCGCCCTCATATTCAGGGGTGTTGGTGAGCCGTGCTACATCCCCGCTGGATAGATCGAGAAGATACAAATCCCAAAATCCGCCGCGGTTAGACGAGAACGCGATCTTCTCGCCATCCGGGCTGGCGGAAGGGGTGATGTCATCCCAATCTCCAGAGGTGAGGCGTGTCAGAGGCATCTCACCCGGGATATGAGCAAAGAGATGTGCATCGCCATCCTCCTCATAGGAGAAGATGACCATTTCTTTTGCGTTCTTTGAGACAACCGGGATGATTTCTTCTGTTGCTGTGGGCAGCTCGGATGCGACCGCTGTCTCGGGAGTCGGTGTCGCCTGTGGCGAACAACCAAGTAGTCCAAGCATAAGGACACACAGAATCGTTGTCAACGCGCGCAGGCGGGAAAATAATTTCAGCATGGATGATGTGGCCTAAGCGGAATCAGGATTTTCCTGAGCAGGTGGCGGCTCCACGTTAAATTGAAACGTCTGCGGCTCCATTGCAGGGCCTTCAGGATAAAAAAGTTTTGCTTCCAACGTATAGGGGTTTTTTAGCTCGCCGCGAATGTGCATGGTGAATTCAATTTTCCAGCTCATCGGTTCGACGATGCTCGACGAGGCGACCTCGTCACCGCTTGCATCATTCAGCACCACCTCCAGGTGAGGTCGCTTCTGAAACGGTGTCATCTCGATGTTGACCCGCAGACGGTAACCATCCGGGTATGGTGTGGCATTCAGCGTGGTAATTCGTGTTTCTTCCGGGGTCATCCGCTGGAGATGATCTTCGGGGAGAAAGAAATCCATCTGGCTATTATAACCAAAAGCAAAAGCCCGCCTTCCTGAGAAAGCGGGCAGTTCAATTACAAAAGTGTCATTGCGAGGAGCAGGGAGGGCGACGTGGCAATCTCATTTCACCACCCATCGTTTGTTGGGGAGCTAGTTGAGATTGCTTCGGACCGGGTCTAGACACAACAGTGTCAAGACCCGTAGTCCTCGCAATGACAGAATTCTTAGCCGTTTTTCTTCTGGAATTCCTTCATAAACTGGACGAGTGCCTCTGCGCCTTCTACAGTCATGGCGTTGTAAATGGAAGCGCGCATGCCGCCAACAGAACGATGACCCTTGAGACCGATCAAATCATTCTTCTTGGCTTCTTTCGCGAAAGTATCTTCCAACTCTTCGGAGGGGAGGCGGAATGGAATATTCATAACAGAGCGTGCCTCGGGGGCCGCGTGGCCGCGGTAGAAGCCGCCGCTCTCGTCAATGGCTGTGTAGATCAGGTCCGCTTTCTTGCGGTTGATCTTCTGGATCTCGGCCAGGCCACCGATTTTCTTCGCCCACTGGAAGACTAAACCTACAATGTAAATAGCAAAGGCCGGCGGTGTATTGTGCAGGGAGCCACTGGCTGCTAGAGCCTTGTAATCGAGCATGACGGGCAGGTTCTCGGGTGTGCGCTCGAGCATATCATCGCGTGCAATCACCACGGTGACGCCCGCGGGACCGGCGTTCTTCTGTGCACCGGCATAAATCAGGGCATACTTTGAAACGTCAACGGGACGGCTGATGAAATCGGAGGAGGTATCACAAACAAGAGGAACGCCCGGAGGCGGGGTTGGCTCAGTGGAGAATTCCACGCCGTGAATCGTCTCATTGGACGTGAAGTGCAGGTATGCCGCATTCGGGTCCAGATCGAGGCTGGCGGGCAGGCACTTGAAGCCTTCCTGTTCGGTGTTGGCGGCTGCACGGGCGGTACCGAGCTTCTTAGCTTCCTTGATGGCGGTCTTGCTCCAGGAACCGGTCACGATGTAATCGGCAGAGGCGCCTGCTGCACGAAGGTTCATCGGTACCATCGCAAATTGCAGGGATGCGCCGCCTTGCAGGAACATAACTTTGTAATTGGCGGGGATGCCGAGCAGTTCGCGCAGGTCGGCTTCGGCGGTCTGGATAACGGCTTCAAATTCTTTCGAGCGATGGCTGATTTCCATCACCGACATACCCGTGCCTTTGAAATCGAGCAGTTCCGCCTGGGCTTGTTGTAGTACTTCAAGGGGCAAGACGGCGGGGCCCGGGTTAAAGTTGAAGACGCGCTTGGGATTGGACATGGAATTTACTCCTGTGTGGTTATTGACATCTCGCTCTTCTTTGCCACAGAGCTCTTAGTGGCTATGTCTTTCTATTGCAAGATGTCGAAAAATTTGCAAACGCGCAAAAAGCGCGGGGTCACCGGTTTTCTATTAAGAGTCTGTTTTTCACTTCATTATATCTGTTTGTCAGACAAGTCATCAAGAACAATTAGCACTGTTCTTGCCTGATTTATGTCGTTGACACCCAAATTTCCCCTAAGTAAAATGATTTTGTGATTATCTTCAATTCCCAAACAGAGATCAGCCGTTCCGATGGATAGGTCTCTGTTCTTAATTCCCGATCCAGCAAGGAGAATAACAATGAAAATCCTGATTTGCGACAAGACCGAAAAAGAGTACATCGAACAAATGCGAGCCGCAGGCTTGACTGTGGATGTGCGCGACGATATCACGCCCGAGGAACTCTTCGACGTTCTGCCCGCGTACGAGGGCATGGTAGTGCGCTCGCGGACCAAGGTCCGCCAGCCATTGATCGATGCCTGCCCCAACCTCAAGGTTATCGTGCGCGGCGGCGCGGGTCTCGACACGATCGATTATGAGTACGCCAGGTCGAGAGGGATTGTCGTGATGAATACCCCGCTGGCGAACTCCGCTTCGGTCGCGGAGCTGGCAATCGGATACATGTTCATGCTGGCGCGTTCCCTTCACAAAGCGACCGCAACCATGAAGGAAGAAAAGTGGGAGAAGAAAGCCTTTGTCGGCGTGGAGCTGGGGGGCAAGACCCTTGGCTTGATCGGCTATGGCAATATCGGGCACCAGACTGCCCGCCTCGCCCTAGCCCTCGGGATGAACGTTTTGGCGTATGATCCCTATGTCACTTCCCAGAACGGCGTTAAGCTTGTCACGCTGGATGAGCTGCTGGCGGAGTCCGATTACATCAGCTTCCATCTTCCGAAGACGAAAGAGTCCGCCAACATGATCGATGCCGAACAGTTCGCCAGGATGAAAGACGGCGTGCGTATTATCAACTGCGCGCGTGGTGGCATCATCAACGAAGAGGCGCTCTACCAGGCATTGGTCAACGGTAAGGTGGCGGGTGCTGCGCTGGATGTATTCGCCGAGGAACCGCCCACGGACTGGAAGCTGCTCAAGCTCGATAACGTGATCGGTTCCCCGCATATTGGCGCCGGGACCAAGGAAGCCCAGTCACGCGTTGGCGCCGAAGTGGCTGAGAAGCTCATCGACTTTGCCCGAAAGATGCAGCCCGCATAACCGCTCACCGTCATTGCGAGCGGTGATCGCTCGCCCGAAGCAATCTCCTCTGAAACGGAGAAAACTCTATGATAAGATTTTCTTCCCGAACAGGAGATTGCTTCGTTTTTTTTCAAAGCAGATGATGACAGAGAGGACCTCTTATGAAAAACATCAACCATATCGGCGTACAAATCCCTCAGGTATATCTCCCTGGCCCGGGCACGGACCTGACAAAATGGGCGGTCATTGCCTGTGACCAGTTCACCTCCCAGCCCGAGTATTGGAAGGATGTGGAAGCCATCGTCGGCGATGCTCCATCCACGTTGAACCTGACCTTCCCGGAGGTCTATCTGGAACAGCCAGGTGGGGATGACCGGATCCAGACTATTCAGGCAACCATGCGCAAATACATGGACGAAGGTATACTCCAGCCGCGCGAGGGGCTAATTTATGTAGAGCGAACGGTGGGGGGCAAAACGCGCAAAGGAATTATCCTGGCGCTCGATCTAGAGGCGTACGATTACACCAAAGGCTCCTCCAGCCTGATTCGCGCGACCGAAGGAACGATTGTCGATCGGTTGCCGCCGCGTATCAAGATCCGCGAAGGGGCGTTGCTTGAATTGCCGCATATCCTGGTGTTGATCGATGATCCCGACCGTACGGTCATCGAGCCCGTGAGCGCCGCCCGGTCGAGGCTGGAGAAGTTGTACGATTTCGATCTGATGCTAGGCAGTGGACATCTCGCCGGATACGCTGTGGACGAGGCTTTAGAAAATCAAGTTGTTGGTGCGCTGCGCGGACTTGCAGAGCGCGAGACGTTTGCTGCCAAATATGGAACCGATCAAGATCAGCCCGTCCTGTTATTTGCGATGGGGGATGGCAATCACTCCCTTGCGACCGCGAAGGCGATCTGGGAGAAGACGAAGCCCCAGCTGGGTATGGATCATCCTGCTCGCTACGCGCTGGTCGAGATCGAAAATGTCCACGATGAGGGGCTCGAGTTCGAGCCGATCCACCGCGTGTTATTTGGATTGAAGAAGGATCTTTTTACGGAGCTGGAAAAGACCTTTGGCGAGAATTTGTCCTATCGACCCCTCGCCAGCGCAGAGGAAATGGTCCGGGTTGTCGACTCTGCTTCGGGAGAAAGACAGGTGATCGGTCTGGTTGGAGGCGGACGCTCCGCAGGGTTCGGCGTTCTGGAGATCGCCAATCCATCCTCCAATCTTCCGGTCGGCACCATTCAAGCCTTCCTCGACGTCTTCCTGAAGGAAGGCGGCGCCGAGAAGATTGATTACGTCCATGGCGAGGACGTTACTGTGAGCCTTGGGAGCCAGCCGGGCAATGCCGGCTTTTATCTGCCTGGCATGAGCAAATCCGATCTGTTCAAGACAGTGATACTGGATGGAGCCTTGCCGCGCAAAACGTTCTCGATGGGCGAGGCGCACGAGAAGCGCTTCTACATGGAAGCCCGAAAGATTGCGTAAGCCTTCAGCCCGGGGCGGTTAATAGACCGCCCCGACGATCTTAATCGCGTCTTCAAAGTCAGCGGGATGCGGGGCGGAAAATTTAATCCCCTGGTTGGTTGCCGGATGCACAAAGGACAATGATTGGGCGTGCAGCATCGGTCGCGGCAGTCCGTACCGGTCACGCGCGCCGTAGAGTACGTCTTCCACCAGCGGATGTCCCAGGGCGTAGGCATGCACGCGGATCTGGTGCGTCCTGCCCGTCAGCGGCCTGGCTTCGACCAGGGCAGCTTCCCCGTACCGTTTTATCACCCGGAAGCGCGTCTCAGATGGTTTCCCGATTTTATTGTCCACCATCGTACGGTGCTTATGTCCGACGTTGGCTCTCAACGGGTGCTTTGCTACTTTTTCCTCCCATTTCGGGTTGCCTTCGACAAGTGCGTGATAGGTCTTTTGAGCCTCGTGATTCTCAAACTGGAGGTTGAGGGCACGATGCGCCCCCGCATCCCGGGCAAAGACAATCACCCCGCTCGTAATCTTATCCAGGCGGTGGACGATGAATAGCTTTCCATATTCCTCTTCAAGGGATTGGACGAGGTAGGGAGCGTCCTTTTCCCAGCCATCCGGCAGGACCGGAAGTCCAGCCGGTTTATTGACAACCAGCAAATGTTCATCTTTGTAAAGGATATTCATAGATGACTCGAAAGGACGGAAGCACCTGTTACGGATTCTGCGCCAGCCTACTGCGCCTCAAGCCTGACTGGCATGGGAGCATTATAACCCTGCAAGAATCGCCCCTGCTCGCTAAGCCCTTCAGCCCATTCGAAAGCTCCATGGAACCCTTGACATTAACGTTACGTCAGGGTTTATAGTCGGGCTATGTTCACTGTGAAGCAGCTCTCGAAACTGGCAGGAGTCACGCCGCGCACCCTCCATCACTACGATGCGATCGGGCTTCTCAAGCCGTCCCGTGTGGGCGATAACGGCTATCGCTATTACGGGGAGGAGTCACTGCTGCGGCTGCAGCAAATCCTGTTTTACCGTGAGCTGGGGATGCCGCTGGAGGATATCAAGAAGCTCATGGGACGCCGTGACTTCGACGTGCTGGGGGCGCTGTACAGCCACAGGGCAGCACTGCAAAAACAGGTCGCCCGCCTCAACAGGCTGATCCAGACCGTGGACAATACGATCAATCATTTGAAAGGAAAAACAGTGATGAACGACAAGGCATATTTTGAAGGATTTAGCGAGGAGCAGCAGGAGAGATACGCGGCGGAAGCCGAGCAGATGTACGATCCCGAGACGGTGCGCGAATCCAACCGTCAGTGGAAAGGCTACTCCGCCGCCAAGAAAGAGTCCATTCTGGCAGAAGCGAAAGCGATCTACATCGATATGATTGCCGCCATGCCAAAGGGCGCAGCCAGCCCAGAGGTCCAAGCGATCGTCGAACGCTGGCGCACGCACATGGCTTATTTCTGGACTCCCAGTCTGGATCAATTACTGGCGCTTGCCCATGGTTACCAGGATGATCCGCGCTTCAGGGCGACGTTTGACAAAATGCACCCGGAGCTTGCCGGGTTCATGAAAGAAGCGGTCCAGATATATGTAGAAAAGCGCAGGAAGTGAGAAGATCTCAAGGAGGCGCGATTTGAGTACTTCGTGTTGCCGGTATTCCCTTATAATCGATGACTGTGGTTGGAAATCTATCAAATCAGGAGATAAAATGGCATACACGTTGGATACAAAAGTCGGTGATCTGTTGAAGGATGCCGGAGCGGTCCAGGTTCTGGAGCGCCATGCTCCGGGTGTATCGAACCATCCCATGATCGGGCTGGCAAAAGGGATGACGCTACGGTCGCTGCTCGCGATGCCGCAAGCCAAACAGGCTGGGATCACAGAGGACATGGTGGTCAAGGTCCTCGGGGAGATCAACGCTCGGAAGTAATAACAGGCAGGACAGCTTCCTTACCTGCCAGGATGCAAAGAGCCGGAGTAATCTCCGGCTCTTTTTTTATTGTCTTATTTTTGGTAACGCTTGATATCCATGGCTGTGCTAAAACCGGCATACGCGGCGAGCGCATAGAAGAGGATGTCCATGAAGTCAAAGGCTACCGTAAAGAGCTCGAGCGAGGCAACGGGGCTGAGAAAAAAGAAAAAGAACACTTCCAGGAAGGCGGCTCCTTCTTCCCGGGCGATAACCCCTGAGTAGAAGATAAGGTTCCCAAGGACACAACCGATGAGCGCCAGAACGGCTCCTGCGATCCCGAACATCACTGTTTTCCCCCGTCCGAAGAATTTGATCCCCAATCCGACAAGAAAGCCGACGCCGATTGCCATCCAGCCGATCTGATACTCGGTGAAGTAGGTGATGGCACCCCAGGCGATCGCGCCGACCAGCATGGCAACGGTACCGCCAACCAATCCCATGAGGAGACTTGGCTGCTCGTCCAGCTGCTCGATGGCGGGTTGTGTGGTGGGTATTGATGTGTCTAACATGTTGTATTCTCCTTTGTCGATGTGCTGTTTGTTGTGTATCCACTCTGTGGTAGATTGCTCTTTCATGACGTGCAGCATAAGAAAAGGAGTCTTATCAAAAGTCTTAATTTCCTTACAATCTCTTTCACCCTATTATGTTAGCCTTGCATTCAAAACAACCAGGCAGAACTCGCTTTTTGGAGCATCCTTGTCCGTACATTGAGATAGTCGTATAATGAATCAACGGGTTTGGAAAACGAGGTTCTGGCAGGTATTGCCATAGCAATACCTGGCTCAGACAGCCAGGAGGAGAGGAAAATGGCAAACGGAGGAATCCCGCTTTTCGTAAAGGCACCAAACGGTACCGATCTTCGCCGAGAGCCTCACGCAAATCCCAAGACGAAAGATGGCGAAGTTAACCTTATCCTTTTGTTGCCTAAAGGCACCTATATTCGATTAGAAAATCAAGTCATTAATGCCGTTGATAAAAAAGAATGGGCACTCGTTACCCTTCAGCTTGAAAACAAGACAATGACAGGTTGGGTGATTGCTGATGATCTGGGCCTCCCCGCAGTCCAGGCGACTCCTCCACCAGTTTATAAATTTAGATTTGGTGGCAAAAAGTACAGGATCTTCAAAGATAAACTCAGTGCTGCACAGGGGCAGTATATCTTCAGAACACGCACGGCTAATACAAAGCGCGTTACGATTAACGGCATCCAGTACTTTACTGCTCAAGATAAGATAGATGCAATGAAGTCTCCGGAAATGAGATGGATTATGGAAGGCTAAGACTTATTTAGCGCAACGAAAGCCCACTAAAGAATGAGTGCCCAACGGGCCGGATTCACTTGTTTCAAGCTCCAGAGTGCCGGCGGAATTTAGGTTGCCTCTTTCCTGGAGAAAGACCCAGTCTCGATCAAGTTGATCAAGGTGACCACTCCATTGTCCACTTATAAACTGGGAATTTTCGTCCACATAAGATGAGACCCATTCATAGATATTCGCAGCTGTGAAGCGATCTTTGTTTCGCTCGAACTTCGCAAATAGCTGCGCTGCTTGCTCCCATTCCGGAGCGCTTGGCAATCTGCGCCCGATCCATTCACAGTATGTCGCTGCTTGCGTGATTGTAATCCAGACGACGGGATCATCGGCTTGGGACGAATCAATGAAAGCGGTGGACCCGATTGGCGGCGTACATTTATCCACCTTGACACACAGTCCATAAACTTTATTGCTCACAGGCGTCATCTCAATGCTAAATGCCGGTATTTCAATTGTCTGGAAGTTCTCCCCTAGTTGAAAGTTCAGGCTTCCGACAGGGACAAGAATCATCCTACTTAGCTTCTGGGCTTGCGATTTGGCAATTGCTTCTTCTACATAGGGTCTGGCAAGCAATGCAATAGTTCCTAGCATACCAATAATCAGGCCGATCAAGATTCCTGTTGTGAGCCTTCGTTGTCGCGTCGCGCCTTGCCTGCTTTTCAATACATATCCGCGCTGGAGATCGGTTGGGCGGGGGTCTTTGTTGGCGTTGATGGAAAGCTGCTGTTCGGCATCCTCCAGATCCCTGCCGCGCAGGAGAAATCCAGTGTCGTTGTTGCTGCGCTCCCATTCCAGGGCTTTGACCTGCAGGCGACGGTGTGTCTTGAGCCAGTCATAATCTGTGTCTAGAGCTGCAATAAGTCTCTGCAACTGCTGGTCGAAATCAAAGTTTTGGGTAAAGAAAAGAAAGTTCAGGTGAGCAAGGGCGGACGGGACATCGTTCCAGACTACGTCCAATGGGACGACTGGGATCAGGCGTTTGCCGTTTTTTACAGCAATTGCTAATTCGTCTTTACAGACTTTCGATGCGATCCACTCCGCGCTGACGATGGCAAGAAAAGCGTCGGCTTCCTCGATACCCTTTTCGATTTCCCTCATCCAATCCACGGTGGGCGGGATGCCTTCCCAGTCCACCCAGAAGTCCATTTCACGCTCCTGTAACTTTTCAATGAGTCGTTTGGCAAAGTCAATATTTTTGCGTGAGTAGGAGACGAAAACCCTGGCCATGATGTCCTCCACTACTTTGCAAGCTGGCTTCTCGTTCTTGAAAATTGGTTAGCGCCGGAATATCGAGGAACTCTTCTTAGCTGCTTGCTCCGCTATATTGCTTTAAACCCCGTTTCCATACCTGCGAGGCGATGAGGAAGCTAGCTGCGCCAATGCCAATGAACATCAGGGCTTGCTCGAAACTCAGGTCGCCGCGCAAGCCCTGGAGCGGGATGGTCGTTGCGACCGCGATCGGGATGACAAAGGTCACAAGGATGCGCAGCCAGACAGGATAAACCGTCACCGGGTAGCGTCCCGCATCCAACAGGGCTTGCAGGATGGTGACGTTGTTGTCGAACTTGGTAAACCAGAACGTCAGCGCGATTAAGACGATCCAGAGGCTGTAAATGACGATGGCTCCTGAAATTGTCAGCAGGATAAAGGTCAGGATGTTAAGTGGTGTAGGGGTACCGCCCGACATGTTGATGCCAACTGTAATCAAGATCGCAGCCAGGACCAAATCCCAGGCGCGCCACACCGTGATGCGCGAGAAGGTGACCAGGAACATACTGTTAACAGGCTGCAGCAATGTATAGTCCATAGACCCATCGCGAATACTCTGATTGAATTTTTCGGTATTGGGCCAGATCAGTGCAATCATCAGGGTGTGCACTAAACGAAACACCCCTAAGAGAGCGATCAGCTCACCAAAGTCCCAACCGCCGATGGTCTCGGTGTTGCTAAAGATAATGCCCAGGCTGAGCAATTCCCAGCCCAGCCACATCAGATTCAAGAGAATGTTGACGACTGTATCGGCGCGATAAGCCAGGAACATCTGGATATTTACTTTCAGGAAGGCAGAAAGCAGCTTTACGATGTTCACATTATGCTCCCACGGCAGAGTAGCGCTTCACGCCATTGCGCCATACCCGATTGAACAGGATCACGGCAATTGTCAACCAGACGGCACCCATTGTATATCCCTGCAGGATCTGGGCCGTGGAGAGCTTTCCCAGAATCAGCTGGACCGGATAGTAAATAAATAGTTGAAACGGTAAATACTGGGAGATATCCTGGATCAATTTTGGCATCAAGGTAAGCGGCACGAACTGACCGGAAAACAACAGGATCAAGGCATAATAAAATTCATTGATCGAGTGGACCCGGGTCGTCCAGAAGGCAAGAGCAGTAATTGCGGCAGAGAGCAGGTAGTTAATAAAGAATCCCAGGATCATGGCGGGAATGGATAGCAGGATTCCGTCGAATGTGACATTGCTAAAATCGGGCTTGAAGAGAAAGAACAGAACGGTCCAGATGGGGATAAATCCCATGATGGTCAGGGCTTTAAATGCGATGTTGTTGACCAGGGCATTGGTCAGCATGGGATGAATGGGCCGCACCAGCTCGCCCGAAAGGGAGCCATCCTGGACTTTATAAGCAAAGGTGTGGATCACAATGTTGCTCGTGATCTGATCGACGATCAAAATCGTCATATAGTACGTGGTAAAGTCGTTGACCGTAAACCCGTTGACACTGCCTTTGCTGGCAGCGATGCTACTCCACACGGCGAGGTAAATAATGGGGGAGACTAGCCAGTAGAGCAGGTACATGATCAGGTTGGCGCGGTACTGCCACTGTTCCGCCCAGTTGACCTGCCAGAGGCGCCGGAAGATTTTGAACATGGATCATTCCTTTTATGTATGCTGAGCAAAATGAGCCGACAGGCAAGCCTCGTCCAGGAGAGGGAGGGCTTACTGATTAAACGCCTGCTCGATCACATCTTCGATCGGCGGGTCGGCGATCGTGATATCGTGGACAGGCAGGTCTGCCAAGAGCCCTGATGTAACGCGGGTCACATCCTCTGCCTTTACCTGGATATACTGTTTCTCCCCGTCCTCCTCATTTTGGACCGGCGTACCATATCGGGACAGATCATGGGAATTCGTTTCTGCCAGCCGGACGCCGATCAGCTTGAAGGGGGCAATCTTACGCGAGAGATCGCCAATCCCCCCATCATATTTCAACTGCCCGTGATGAATGATAATGATCCGCTCACAGAGGGCGGTCACATCCGCCATATAGTGACTGGTGAGCAGAATGGTTGCGCCGGTCCGTTCATTGTATTCCCGCAGGAACTCCCGGATGCGCGCCTGACCGGTAATATCCAGCCCGATGGTCGGTTCATCCAAGAATAAGACTTTCGGGCGGTGGAGCAAGCCCGCCGCGATCTCGCATTTCATTCTCTCGCCGAGAGAAAGATTGCGGACCGGCTTTTTCATGAGCGGCTCGAGCTCGAGAAGCTCATCCAGCTCTTTATATGTCTTTTTATATTCGTCATCGGGGATGCGGTAAATCGCCTGGTTGAGCAGGAACGAGTCCGCGGCAGGAATATCCCAGGCGAGCCGGTTGCGCTGTCCCATCACCAGGGTCATCGAGCGCAGGTACTCCGGTTTCAGCTCCCACGGGGTAAACCCAAGCACGCCTGCCCTGCCGCCAGTAGGATGCAGCAAGCCGGAGAGCATCTTAAGGGTGGTGGTCTTTCCGGCGCCGTTGGGTCCGAGAAAGCCGACGACCTCTCCCCGTGTAATCTTGAAATCTACCTGCTGCACAGCTTTTACGTCCCGGTACTTGCGCTTGAAAAAGCTGCGGACGGCTGCGCCAAACCCGCCTTCCCGTTCAGGCACCTGGTAGGTTTTGCTCAATTGTTCGACGATGATCGTTTCTGGGGACATGAAAATCGCTCCTCCGAAGGGAGCGATTTTATCATTAATAGAACAGAAGTGCTAGATTAAATTAAGATGAACATAAGATGAACAACATCTAATCAAGCTCTTCAAAGGAAGAAACGCGATACCAGATATCTATATTGACATTGACCGTCTTGCTGTGCTGGATCTCCATGTTCAGGCTGGGTTGATCGGCCATGGCCATCGCGCGTGACTTCATGCTCATCTCCATTGCCTGGAAGGGCATGGGTGGACGTTCCTCGTCAAACGTATTTTCCATGAACTCGTAAACCCCCAGCAGCTTTACGCCCATCGCCGCCGCGACTTTCTCGGCTTTTGCCTTGCCTTTTGCGATGGCGGCTTCCAGCGCGTGCTCTTGTGCTGCTTCCTCGGGATATTTCCATTCGATCCGTTCAAGCGTGGCATTCTTCTGCGAGGCGATGATATCGAGAATCTCGGTCAGCGAGTCCAGACTCTGGAGATGCACGCGCAGACGGTACGTCGCGCTCGAGGATTTGAGCAAGGCGCCGCTGGACGTCTCGATGTGGACTCCGAGCAACTGGACTGCATCCTGGCTCAGTCCAAAGCGGGTCAACGCTTCGACGAGCTGGCTCACCTCCCTGGCTTTCTTCATCGCCTCGTTGCCGCCCACGACCGACGAGCCCTTAACCGTCACATATAGATTGGCATGCGAGGCAAAGATCTCTTCCCGATGTGAAGCAGAGACTTTAATAGTGTCAGGTTTTGTATCCATGCATTAACTCCTGGTTTGAAAACGATAATCCCTTCATAGAAGTTCCTTATTCTTCCAGAGACCAGACCCGAACAGTCCCATCGCTGCCAGCAGAGAATAATCTTGTGCCCTCACGATCGAAGTCGATGTCGACGATATCGCCGACATGGCCGGCAAGTTTTTTCTCCACCTGCCAGGTCGCGGTATCCAAGATCCAGATCTCCGCGCCGATTCCGATTGCCAGCCGATTTCCATCGGGTGAGAGATCCATGGTCTGTACATTCTCTGCCGAAAATCGGGTTTCGCCGGAATATTTACCTGTCTCCGCATCCCAGACTGCCAGTCTGACATTTTCTGTGTCCGTAGTATTATCCGGAGACCGATTAACGGTATAGCTGACAATTCTCTTCCCATCCGGGGATAAGGCAAAACCATCCACTGCTTCAGGAAACTCGTAGGTTACCCCGACGATGCTCCCATCCGCAGCAACGGACAGCGTCGGCACCAGCCCAAACGGATCGGGGAATGTCAGCATGACAATGTTGGCGCGAGCATCGATCATCTGGATGCTTCCCAGGGACCGGACATAGACATGCTGTCCATCCGGTGCAAAAACCAAGTCATTTCCTCTTGCCTCCTGTATGGACTGCTCGATCTGCATCGAGGCGATGTCAATGAAAGCCACGTCCAGATTTGAGGCGATAGCCAGTATTGTTCCATCGGGCGAAAAGCCCAGGGAATTGGGAGTGTCTGCGATATGGACCTGTCCAAGGAGCTGGCTACTGCCTACGTCCCATAATTTGACAAATAGATCGTATCCGCTCGAGGCAAGGATTCTGCCATCGGGTGAGAACGCCAGCGATGTCACCATGCCCTGGTGTCCATCAACCGCGGAAATGATTTGCAGGTCAGACGCTCTCAGGAGAAAGATCTGTGCCTGATATTCTCGATTCACGATTTGATTGGCAAGGGCAGTTCCAAATGCGGCGAGATTTCCGCTGGGAGAGACGGCGAGTGTGGTAACCGCGTCCTTGAAATGAAGAAAGTCGGGGTGATCGACCTCATGAAAGATCCAGGCGGCGAATTCTGAAATGGGTAACGATCCCTCCGCTGCGCCGGAGGCAGGGGCTTTGGTCTCTGGCGGTTGGGAGCCTGTGAATGAGTTCCTCCCGATGACCTTACCACCAGGCCAGGATACCACTCTTACATCCCAGAAGACCTGGAAAGCCGGCGAGCCATCTGTATACGTTCCCGTTTGTGATCTGGTTTCTGAAATGCAGAACAGGGTCTGGACTTCATCATCTGCCAGACTGCCGAGGTGGGGCAGCTGGTGTGCAAGCTCCCATGATGGGGAATCAGCATAAGTCGTCCTTTTCATGACGGCAAAGGAAGGAGTCAAAGCTCCGCTTTCGACCAATGCGGAAAAGGCATTTTCACAAATCGGCCCCGCTCTGCGAACTAGCTCAGTCGGCGAAGTGGTTGCGCTCGGGACAAGTGTTGGAACGAGTGTTTGTGTCACGGTCGGCGTAGGGAGAGGCGCTTCGCTGGGTTGGAGAGTAGCCACCGGCCCGGTTGGCGTGACGGGTAGAGGGGCGGGCTGGCAGGCAGCCAAAACGAGGATCAACAAAGCTAGAAAGAGTACGCGCCTCATGACTCCGTATCCGCGAAAGATTCACGAGTTGGAATATTTTATCATTCGGGCTTATGTCACTGTCAATTTCTGTTTCGGATATTTCTCGTATCGCCCTTCTTGCACGACCCGCCGGATTCGGTCAAAGCCCTCCCAGATTTCGGTAAAGGAAAGATAGAGCGGAGCAAAGCCGAGCCGGATATTATCCGGAGCACGGAAGTCCGGGATGACGTTCAGCTCCTCGATCATGGCGCGGTTGATCCGGTACCCATCGGGGTGGCGGATACTGATATGGGAGCCGCGCCGGGCGGGGTCGCGCGGGGAGCCGAGAGAAAAGCCCAGGGGCGCAAGCAGGTGGTCGGTCAGGTAGACCGCGTAGTCTGTCATCAAAATGGATTTTGCGCGCACGGCGTCTATTCCGGCTGCAAGTAACGGACCCAGGGATTCTTCCATCGCAAGCATTGACAGTATTGGCGCGGTGCCGACCGCAAAGCGCTGCACGCCCGGGGCTGGCTGGTAGATGAGGTCGAACTCAAATGGATCGTTCTGGCCCCACCACCCCCAGATTGGAGACATAACATCGTTTTGAATTCTCTTATTCACGTACAGGATTGCCGGTGCCCCGGGTCCACCGTTCAGGTATTTGTAGGTGCAGCCGATGGCGAAATCCGCATTACATGCGTCGAGCTCGATAGGCACTGCACCCACAGAGTGACTGAGATCCCATAAGACCAGCGCTCCCTGCCGGTGTGCCAGCTCTGTGATGTGCGCCATATCGTAAAGGTAGCCGCTCTTGAATGCCACGTGCGAAAGCGTGACGAGAGCTGTGTCTTCATCGATCGCATCTTCAAGCGCCTCAAGGTCCGGGGTGATATCGTGATCTTGCGCTCCGATTCGAAGGATCTCGTGTCGGTCGCCAAGTAATTTGACAATCCCCTGCAAAATGTAGAGATCAGACGGGAAGTTGAATGTGTCGGTGATGATGCGCTTGCGACTTGAGTTCAAGGTCAGGGCAGCAGTGGCGAGCTTGAACAAATTGATCGAGGTCTGGTCTCCAGCAATTACTTGACCCTCACCCGCGCCGAGAAGGGAGGCGATCTTTTCGCCGATGCGTGCCGGTGCTTCCCACCAGCCCTGATTCCAGCCCCGGATGAGGTCCGTTCCCCATTCTTCCTCCACGATTTTCTTCGTCCGATCAATCACGGACCTGGGCAACCGCCCCAGCGAGTTGCCGTCGAGGTAGATCAGGTCAGGATCATTGCTGATGAAATTCTCGCGGTACGAGGCGAGAGGGTCTTGTTTGTCGAGCTCTGTTGCAAATTTACGAGAGGGAGAAAAATAGGTCATAATTCTTTTTACCACAAAGGACACGAAGGGTCACAAAGGTTTACTTTGCCTCATTGTTTCCGTGTCTACTTGTTTACTTGGGATCTTGCTCATGGCGTATTCTGCCATTGCTGTGATCGTCAGCGACGGATTGACGCCGGGATTCGCCGGCACGACCGAGCCATCGACGATGTACAGACCAGGGTAATTATGTACCTCAAAGCATTCATTCACCACTCCCTCTCTGGCGCTCTTGCCAATCGGCGCGCCGCCCAGAATGTGCGCAGTGGTCGGCAGCCCTAACAGGTTCTCGCCGAGAGAACCAAGCGCCACGCCGTTGGTACGCCGGGCAAATTCACGCGTCAGCTGGTGCGAGCCTCGCACCTGGGCGTGGATCTCATAACCCAATTCCTTCTCCGCGACCAGATCTCGTCGAAAAAGGGTAAACAGGCTTCGCCCAATTCGAAAGCGCATGCGGTTGTCTGCGTGCTGCATCACCAGAAGAATGGTGACGTTATGCGCCCAGCCTGGCAGGATGAGCGCCCTGGCAAAGTCGAGTGGGTGCGTCAGGATCCAGCCAATGAATCTTAGAACACGCACTGCAACGCCGACGTCTTTGTCGATCAGCGGCGCGGCGAGGAAGCGCATCAGCGACGAGCCATCGGGATAGCGGACCGGTTCCACGCGCGTCATGCTGTCATGGTTGTAAATCGACGAAATCGCCACGCCCTCAGAATAGTCGATAGCAGATGTGCGTGCCACGCTTCCCAATAACGCCTCGGAGTTGGTCCGTACCATGTGTCCAAGCCTTCGCGATATGTTTGGCAGCGACCGCTTGACATCGCGCAGCTGAAGAAGCAGCTTCATCGTTCCCATCACCCCTGCGGCAAAGATCACCTTTCTTGCGTATACAATGTACTCTCGTCTTCGGAAGGCAGTCGAAGACCGATAGACGATTGCATAGCTTGGGAGCGCAGACGATGGACGATCGACTGTGAAGGGTCCATCGTTCCCGGTCCAGGGCCGCACATCAACCACCTCTGCTTCGGAGCGAATCTCTGCGCCGTTCTTTTCGGCAAAAAACAGATAATTCTTCGGCAGCGTATTCTTGGCATTATGCCGGCATCCCACCATGCAGCCGCCGCAGTACGTGCACCCGGCTCGGGCGGGTCCTGCCCCGTCGAAATAGGGATCCGGCACAGTCACGCCGGCTTCGCCGAGATAGGCACCAACCTCTGTCGTGCGGAACGTGTGCCCCATCCCGCGTTCTGCTGCCATTTCTCTCAGGATGCGATCGGCTGTCCACAGCCGGGTGCTGCGCGTGACGCCGAGCATTTGCTTTGCCGTTTCATAATGGGGACGTAAAACTTCACCCCACCGCAAAGGTTGATTCCAGGGAGGCAAGGCGAAGGTCTCTGGCGGGGGAACTTCAAGCACGTTGGCATACCCCAGGCTGCCCCCGCCAACACCGGCTCCGTGCAGGACCATGACGCCTTTGAGAATACTGACTTGTAATATTCCATGCGCGCGCAACGCCGGGAGCCAGAGATATTTCCAGAACTGCCAGTTTGTTTTTGCGAAGTCTTTATCTTCGAAGCGTTTCCCCTTTTCGAGAACCAGTACTGAATAGCCCTTCTCCGTCAACCTCAGCGCGGAGACACTTCCGCCAAAACCGCTTCCAATAATTACGAAGTCATAGACGATACTTGGTGTCACGGTGTAAGCAGCCTGCTGTCAGCGGTCAGCGCAGATTTGTGAAGTTAATCCATAAAGCTCTTCTTTTGGAAATTCCTTTGTCGCCGTGTATATAGCGAAACCTAGCTGATATGATTTTTCCCACACGTTGAGCTGACGGAAGTCTTTCATAATGTAATTATAAGCTGTCGGCGGTCAGGGGGTAATTTAGAGACGAAAACTGACAGCCACGCCTAAACCGATATTGGTTTCTGTCTTCGTCCCATCACCTGTTCTTATACGCAATCCCGATCAAGCGATTGATCTCCGCATCATCCACCAGGACAATGGGCTTACCTCTCGCCCAGGCTCTGGCAGGCCCGCTGAAGCCGCGCGGTGCCCAGATCCAGCCGCGGATGGCGCTATCGTGCATCATGGCGCCGTAGAGATCTCTAAGCGCGGCTTCACCCACGGGCTTGCTCCATTGTTTACACTGGACGATTTCTTTCTGGTTATTGGGATTGACGAGCAGGACATCTATCCCATGATCGCCTGTCTGCCCAACGTGTTGAACCCTATAGCCTAGTTTCTTATAGACTTGTTCTGCCAGCTTCTCCAGCTCAAGATCCGATAAATGCGTGGCAGTCTGTTTTGGCTGAGTCCCGCTCCGCTGTGAACCGTTTTGCCAGCCAGCCATGGCAAGCCGCCAGATCTTGTCGCGCTCTCTTTTTCGATAGATGAGGAATGCAAAGACTATGCCGATGATCGCCATCAAGACAAAGCCTGTCGTCGCAAACAGGAAGAACCGGTCGGTGGACGAAAGGCTTTGCCACCAGTTGACAATGGGATCGTAGACTGCGAATGCAAGCAGAATAAGAATCCCGGCCGCAGAAGGAATCCAGCGCCGGGAGGAACGTCGTCGTTTCCGGGGCATGAATATCTCAGTTGTAATCTGTATGCAGGAAGGATTTACTCACGTCTGCCCTTTGTCACGATCCGGATCGGCGTCCCCAGAAAGCCATACTCGGCACGGATCTGATTTTCCAGATAACGAAGATAAGTGAAATGCATCAGCTTCGGGTCGTTGACATAGATCATGAACGTCGGCGGGTCGGAGCGGACCTGCGTGCCGTAGAACATTTTCAGCTGCCGTCCGGCGTGTGAGGGATGTGGATGTGCGTCCTGTGCCTTGTGGATGACTTCATTGATCTTGGATGTTGTCAGCCTCGCGAGGCGTTCTTCCTGGACGCGTAACGCCATCGGCAGAACCTGGTCCACGCGCTGGCCGGTCTTGGCGGAGATGAAAAGAAGCGGGACATAATCCATGAAGTTCAAGTCGGCGCGGATCTTGCGCGTATATTCCTCCATGGTGAAGGCGTCCTTTTCGACCGCGTCCCACTTGTTGACGATCACCACGCACGACTTCCACTCTTCGAGGATAAAACCGGCAATATGCGCGTCTTGGGCGGTGATGCCGGTGGTGGCGTCGATCACCAGCAGCGCCACGTCGGCGCGCTCGATGGCTTTGAAGGCGCGCAGAACACTAAACTGCTCCACACCGCGCTCGATCTTGCCGCGCTTGCGAATGCCCGCTGTGTCGATCAGTGTGATGGGCAAGTCATTGAACTCGATGATCGTATCGGTCGCGTCGCGCGTCGTGCCCGGGATGGGACTGACGATGGCGCGCTCCTCCCCAACCAGCCTGTTCAACAGGCTGGACTTGCCTGCATTCGGCTTGCCGACGATAGCGATCTTGATGCTGTCATCTTCCTCTTCTTCTTCCTGAGTTGGAAACGATTCCACAAGCGCGTCGAGCAGATCGCCTGTGCCGGTCCCGTGCACGGCGGAGACCGGATACGGCTCGCCCAGCCCCAGCTCGTAGAACTGGGATGCCTCGTCTCGCCGTCCCTTTGATTCAGTTTTATTCACGACAACGAAAATGGGCGGCCAGAACGTGCCATCCTCCCGCTTCTTCTGGGAGCGGCGCAGAATATTGGCGACCTCCAGGTCGGGGGCAGTGACGCCTGTCTCGCCGTCGTTGACGAACAGAATAGCATCCGCCTCCTCGATGGCGACTTTCGCCTGCTGGCGGATCTCGTTGATGAAGTCTGCTGAGCCGATCGAAAGGGGAGTCTTTCCGCCGTGCGACGGGTCGATGCCGCCAGTATCCACCACATGAAAGATCCGACCGTTCCACTCTGCTTCACCAAAGAGGCGGTCGCGCGTCGTGCCAGGCGTGTCGTCTACAATGGCAAGACGCTCCCCGACTAGTCGATTGAAAAGTGTACTTTTTCCTACGTTGGGTCTACCAACGAGAGCAACAATTGGTTTAGGCATAATTTAAGGGGTTGGGAACGGTGTAATGGTCGGCGTGAGGGGCGGAGAAATGACGACCTCCACCGTTTCCGGAAGGATGGATACAACCTGGACGTTTTCCACGCGCACCCGCGCCTGTGGCCTGAGCTGGTGGGTGCCGATCTCCAGTCCCGTGGCATCCACGGAGACCGTAATATCCTGAGATGAGAAGGTATCGAGCACAGGCAACGGGCCCGAAATGATCACATCCACAGCCTGGGGCAAGACTTGCGCGGCCAATCCCTCTTCCAGGCCGTTTACATCGATCAATTGATTGGTGAGAGTCACACTGGTCTGAATGGGAGAGATACTTACGTTCACTTGCACTGTCTGCGAGCCCACTACACTGATGTATTCAGGCAGATTCAGGGACAGGCGGGTCGAGACAGCTTCTTTGCGATCATCCAGACTAAGAGGTTGCGTTTCGATCACGCCGGGCAATGCATTCACAAGCTCCGGGTCGGAGGCGAAGACGGTAATCACCGATGGAAAGACCGTGATATTCTCGATACGATATCCGGGCGCCTGCTGCCCCTGGACGACAACCTTGACGGCTACATCTCGGAAGCCGCCCTGCAGGGTGATCGGGATATCTACAGCTACGGATTCAGGATTGATGCTCAATCCTGGCACAACCTGGTTCTGTGAATCCAGCAGCTGGATGGGCATTGCATCCTCGATACCCTCGCGTACCCCGTCCAGGCTGACAAGTACACGAGCTCGGGCAACTTGTCTTACCAGAGACTCGGGCCCTGAAACTGTCACTTCGGTCTGTTGCATGGTCGCCTCGCCCACCTGGTAGCCCGCGGCGGGCTGTCCGCTTAGTGACAGGGAGAGCGGAAAGGACTGGGTGGAAAGTGACTCAAGGACAACGGGGACTTCAGAGGGGTTCGCCACGACAATTTGATAGGGACGCATGCCAACCGTGACCTGCACATCTTGCATATGCTCACCTGCACTCAGCCCGGATAAATCCACGGTCGCATGGATGGCATCGGCGTTAGCGGTCAGGGAATCCCAGACTGAACGCGGGGCGCGCAAGGATATTTGCATTGTGTCCGGGATGTCGTTGATGAGCACCAGAGAGGGATCCTCTCCAACCACCTCGATCGGGATGGGCCTGGGGAACGTCCGCACCTCGTTCGGGTCGGCAACGCTCACGGCCGACACCCAGACGGAAACACCGAGAACGAGAGAAAGCAGAAACGTACGCACGTTCTTTGCAAACAAACGCATATTACTCATCCCTCGACCGGAGGTTCGGGAAAAATCTGCGTAGCCAGGCTCGCTGCGGCATGGTGGCCTCATTCCGGAAGAATGCTGCCAGGATGTTTTCGAGCCGCTCGGGGTCGATTCGGCGAATCATCCGCCCGGCATGGGCGATCGAGATGGAGCCGCTTTGTTCGGAGACCACGACCGCGATCGCGTCGCTGACCTCTGAGATGCCCATTGCCGCTCGGTGACGGAGGCCCATCTGGCGCTCGGGGGAGCGGTTGAGAATGCCGCTTGCAGAGAGCGGCATGACACAGGCTGCCGCGACAATGCGGCCCCGGGCGATGACCACCGCGCCATCGTGCAGCGGGGTATCGGGATAGAAAATCTGCAGGAGCAGCTCGGGGGTGACGTGCGCCCGCATCTGGACTCCGGTCTCAATGTACTGCTCGAGGCTGTCCATGCGCTGGATGACGATCAATGCCCCATGCTGGCGTGCGGAAAGCCGCGCCGACGCTTCTATCACGGCGCGAATTGCCTTCTGGGTTTCTTCATCTGTAGCGCCGTTGGTGGTTTGAATGATGGTGACCGTACCGGCACGCCCCAATCGTTCGAGAGCGCGCCGAATCTCAGGCGCGAAGATGACGGGGATGGCGAGGAGCAAAGCGGGTAATGCGCTTTGGACCAGCCAGGAAAACGCAGGCAGTTCCACGAGGGTCGTCAATAAGACCAGGGCGACGACCAGGAAGATCACACCCCGTAAGAGAACCATTGCCTGTGTATCACGTACAGAATAAAGCACTATGAAGAAGATCAACGTTACCAACAAAATGTCGAGAACGCTCAACCAATTCAGACGTTCGAAGATGAAAAGGATGTTATTGAGAAAATTCGCCATTTATCCGCAGGACTGCTACCACGCTCGCTATACTCAGTGTAAGGCTTGTGGCCGCGTCAATCAGTATAGTATCAGTGGCTGAATGTGGGCTTAGAACAGCGTCTACATGACGGTTTTAACCCGAATTGGCAACAACTTCCCACCCTGCGAGATGATTTTGACTAGCAGCGCAGCAACTTCTTATATCGGCCTGAGAACGCGGTCGGTGCGAAGCTGTTTGAAGAAGAGAGTTGAGCCTCCGGGCATCGACTCGAGCGCAGCATCCTCCCAGGCTTGCACACCCAGCGTGTCTGGAGCGCGCCGCTCGTAGCCCAATTGTTTCCAGAACCGATCCAGACCGCCCAGCTCTGTGGGGGGGAAGATAAGCGCCGCTTCACATTGCAGGTCTCCCGAAGCGCGTTCCACTTCCTGGATCATGAGCGGCAGTGCCTGCTCGGGTGCAACGCGGGGGTCGAGGAAGAGATCCGTGATGCGCGCCACCAGGTTTTCCACCTGCCAGCCGACAATGCCCGCGAGTTCCTGATCCATCTTGAGCAGCAAAAAAGCTTTGTCACCAAAGGCTTCCATGACCTGCTCCTGGGTCATCCGGCGCCGCCCCTGGCTCAAGCCAGTGATTAAGTCGGCGATCTTCTGTGCATCGCGGGGCTTGGCGCGCTGCAGCGAGAGAGTCCCCGCAGTTGGTCTGGTCAAAACCTCGGTCGCAGGACCTGCGTCCTCGGCGGGGAAGATCTGTTTCCACGCCTGGCTGACCTGCTTCCACAGGTCATCGTAGGAACCGTGATTGGTGATGATCACATTTGCGGCGGCGACCTTTACCTTCTGTGCCGCCTGCATCTCTACTCGGTGCAGGGCTTCGTCCTGGCTTAGTCCCCGTTTGCGCATCAGCCGTTCGACCTGGACCTCTTGCGGCGCATCCGCGACCCAGATGGTATCGCAGCGGGCACGCAGGTCCGATTCCAACAGCTTTATGGCTTCGATCACCACCACGCGCTGGCTGGCGCGCCTCACAAGGATATCGATTGCCTGGCCAACATACGGGTGGATGATCGCTTCCAGCTGGGCGAGAGCTTCCGGGTCGCCGAAGACGAGACGCCCCAGCTTTTTGCGGTTGATCTGCCCATCCTGGTCGAGCAGCCACATTCCGAAGGTTTGCAAGACGGGCTGGTACCCCGGCGCGCCTTTGGATATAACACGATGAGAGAGCGCATCCGCGTCGATGGTGTATGCGCCAAGATGCTCCAGCATGCGGCGTACCACGCTTTTGCCGGTGGCGATGTTGCCGGTTAGACCAATGACGTATTTGCCAGGCCAGTTGCTCACAGGGACTCCATCACTTCGCATTCCATGAATCGTTACTTATTTTACCGCTTGTCTGAGAAATTATTAAAGTATTTTAAAAAGTCGAGCGGCTGCGAGCGGGGAAATGGCCAGGGTAAAGTTTAAGAATATTGTTTGAATCCTGGCAGTTGCTGTTGACGTCAGGTTCCCTTGCGTGTATCATAATGCCGCCTCAGGTCGGTTGGGCGATCGCGGTCCTGCGTTGTCGGGATCGAGGAAAGTCCGCACTCCACAGAGCACGGCGTCGGATAGCACCCGGGGCGGGGAACCCTCCGTGAGGAGCTAACCTGCCGGATGAGGGCCACAGAAACAAACAGCCAGCTCATCTCGCAAGAGGTGAGGGGTGATGGTGAAAAGGTGGTGTAAAAGACCAC
>DATHTH010000314.1:0-4944 GCA_035463495.1 Anaerolineales bacterium
TGATTTCCAGATGGGGAGGCGACAGAGCACCTTCAAGATCCGAGACCTCGATCAGCTCGCGCAGACCTTTGTGCGATAGGTCCAGGCAAATGCCCCCGGTATAGAACATGGACAGAGGCATCCTGTCAATGGACTGGTCACGGTACAGCCGTGCCATATGACTGATGGCATCTACATGCGTGCCGGTGTGCTCGCCAAGCTCCAGCCGGTTCACAGCCGGGGTGACCACCCCGCTATCGGTTATCCCATCCCACTCTTCATGAGATGCATGCACGTCAATCCTGACCTCGGGCATGCCCGGGAACACCGGCATCCCGGCGTAGATTTCCTGGCTCAGGTCAATGATTTCGAGCATGCTTATTGATTCTCTCCACCCGGAGCGGGCGCCTGGAAGAGAGTCACCTGCATGCCGTCCGGGTCCTGGAGCCGTACGTTGTAATCGCCCCACGGCGTGATCACCGGTTCATGGACGAATGTTGCGCCATGTGCCAACAACCGCTCCATGGCTGCTCTTAAATCCGGTACCTGCAGAGCAAAGCGGACCTGACCGCTGAGGCGCCGCCCGGCTTCGAGCTGGTCGATCACCTCTGCCTGCCTCTCATCGAAGAGCTCGAGCGTGGCTCTGCCCAACTCGAGGATCAGCGCCCGACCGCCGTCGTTGTTCCAGATGGCAGCAGGCTCGATCCCGAGCCCCTCGGCATAAAACTTGACCAGTCTTTCATAGTGACTGGTTGTCAAGGCGACACGTAATTCCAGTACGGGATGGTTTGGGGTCGGTATCACTTCGCACAATCCTTTCCGTCTAACTAGCTGGCTTCTGCCACTTCGATGCGCACAGTCTGGACACCTTCGTGCACAGCTACTTCGACAACCTGGAGTTTCTTCTCGTTCTCGCGCGGGATAACACTGATATCGCCGCTGCGCTCGAAGCGCGCCGTTTTGACCTGCGCAAGCTCTGTCACGCGGCCCGTAGTATAGAGCGCCATCTCTAAATCCTTCCTGCTGATGTGACTCCTGCGCATGTTGTCCCACAGGATCTCCCCATCCTCGACCAGGACCCTCGCGCTGCCCTTGATGAGCGTGCCGAACCAATCCGAGCGAAACGAGATGACTGAAAAGAGCCAGTGGACGCCCACGAGGACCAGCCCTGCGCCAATCGTAGGAAAGAACGGTGCATTTCCCGTGATGGCTCTGCTGAGCACCGAGCCCAGGATGATCCCGAGGATCATATCAAAGGCAGTATTTTTCCCCATAAAGCGCTTTTCCCCAATCTTCACAAGCAAGATGGCGGTGACGTAGATGATGAATCCGCGTAACCCTATCTGCCAGATGGAGAGGTTATCGACTCCCAGACCGAGCACATCACTGATACCGTTCCAAATCTCCTGCAACATTTCTGGACCTCCTTATTCACTCAATTCCTTTCAAAGCAAGCGCTCGCACTTCACCGGGCAGAAACAGGTCATTACTGCCTTCATAAGGAAAATTCAGGTTATAGAGCGGGTGTCAGCAGATGAATGTCCGTGCTTAATTCATCCAGCCCGGCAATTGCGTTTTGGATGGCGTGAGATTGATCCGTTAACAGCCGAAACGACTCTTCGACCCGGGATCTCAACAACGCTGGCTTTAAGGCAAATTGATCCGCAAGCGCGAGGGCACCTTTCTCATTTAACCAGTATTCTCCATTTATCGCAAACAGCACCTGCAGCATGCACATCACGCTGCGGAAACCACAGCCGACTGCATAGGTCACATCTGCCCGCTCGATGCTCTTACGAGCAACCTGCAGTGAGAAGTCGATCTCCCAGGCAAACTTTTGAATGAGAGCTTTCTGGAGGGCAGCCGGGTAAGGGCGTGTTTTCTTCTTCAGCTCTGAAATGATGCCCGCGGGATCCCAAAGCGGCTGACAGACCGCCATCTCAGCCAGGTATATGGAAGTAACAAACCCATGAGGATGACCGGGCTGGTACACGATCTCGATCTTTCCGTTCAGACAATCGTCGATCACCGAGGAGACATGCACCAGATCGCGGTATAGAAAGTCCACCTGGCGAGAGTCCACTTTGAGCCAGCCGCCTCCGTTGATCCACGGCCCCCACCCGCCGATCTCGGTTATCACGCCGGCCCGGTGCTCATCGTCAAGCTGTGTAGCAATTCTACTTAACGCCACCAGGTCCAGCGGACCATCTGCATGATAGTAGATGCCGAGATCGATATCCGAAGAAGGCCTGTGCGTGCCTCGCGCCCGCGAGCCTCCGAGAACGATTCCCCGAACTCCCTTAACATTTTTCACTTCCGAAGTGATCTTCTCAATAAGCGCTTGCGTCTGCATGGCTTCCCTTCGATGTCCCGGTGCGGCAGGTCGACAACACATCAGGAGAAATCGGATTGGATGTTCTTGACGATCTGTCGCCAGGGGAGGATCGCTTCATACAATGACTCGAACCAGCCATATATCGCTTCCTCACCGCTCCCTTCTCGCTCCCAACCGTGGACAGGCAGGGAGACCGGCGGTTCGATTAAATTCAACTTATGAACGGAATGATAAACTCTCGTTTTAGCCAGCTCACCATGAAAATGAAAAATATCTCGGGCAAGCTTTTCCCCGGCCTTGTCCAGCGCAAGCCAGAATAACCCTTCTGTAGAAAGGGTAGTAGCAGGCTCGACCAGTGCCTTCACAAAGGAATCGGGGCTCTCGTAGGGATCGATCCCCGGGCGACCTGTAAAATGACTGAGGGCAGTCAGGAATTCGAGGGGCACATACCTGTCAGTGCAAACGCAATCGATAGTCAGAAAGCCCATGGACAGAAATGTTGCTGCGGCAACAACAGTTTCCCCGGACTGTTGCCCTGCACTGATCAAGGTCATGCGCACGCCAAAGGGTCCACTCATCGGCATTCTCGACGATAATCATAACCTAATTGAAAGCAGAAAACCGCTTGCGAAAAAACACCGTGTTATGGAGAGTGTTTGATTTGGCGATATCGGCATCTCTATTGCCGGGCAAGGCGAACGAGGTTATAACTCCCCGGAGTATGCAAACCCACCAGGCTCGTCCTATCACTCACTTATCGAAGGGACAAACGACCCCATGTACCATAAACAGCGCTGGACCCCGGAAAAGATCAAGCAACGCCTCGAGCTGATTAAACCTCTCGTCTATATTAGGCGAAAAAACCTCCCGGCCTTTCGTTATCTGGAACTAGAGGATGCGCTCACGAGCGCTCCGGTGGAGAAAGAGGTGGATGCCTCATCCTGGGAGGAGATCGAGGCGCATGAATACTGGGGCAAGTGGATGCAGAATTTTGTCCTGCGAACCACATTTACGGTACCGGAAGATTGGGATGAGGCGGCTCCTGTCGCATTGTTTCTACCTCTGGGGGAAGCCGGAGATTTCAGCCATCCGGAGGCGCTGGCATACATTGATGGCGAATCCTATGCTGCCTGTGACCGTCACCATCAGGAAATTCTACTGAAGCCAGACTGGGCAGATGGAACATCCCACGTGCTCGCACTGCATGGTTGGGCAGGAAGGGGCGGTGCCCCAAGAGGAGATTTCGCTACGAGGTTATACATGCGCCAGGGGATGCTGGTGCAAATCCATCAACCGGTGCGTGAGTTTATGGCGCTTGCGCGTGTGGCGCTCGAAACTGCCCTCGCCCTGGATGAGCATCATCCCTCCCGGTACGCATTATTCAATGCGCTAAATGACGCCTTCATCGCTCTCGATACCCGCGACCCTCTGGATAGTGATGCATTTTATTCCAGTGTCGCACCCGCTCTGCTGGCCCTGAAATCTGGCATCGAACATTGTGACGCGCCGCTGGATGTGACCGTCCATGCCACCGGCCATGCCCACATTGACGTGGCGTGGTTATGGACGCTGGCACAGACCAGGAGAAAGTCAGAACGCACCTTTCACACCGTGATCCGTCTGATGGAACAGTTCCCGGATTACCACTTCACACAGAGCCAACCGCAACTGTATCAGTATATTCGAGAAGACCAGCCGGAATTATTTGATTCGATAAGGCAACGAGTTAAGGACGGCCGCTGGGAATTGATCGGTGGCATGTGGGTGGAGGCAGACTGTAATCTAAGCGGCGCCGAGTCGCTGGCACGCCAGTTCGTGCTGGGGCGCACATTCTTCCGCGAGCATTTCGGCAAGGATGCAGAGAGTCCCATCCTATGGCTGCCTGATGTGTTCGGTTACGCCTGGGCTTTGCCCCAGCTCATCCGGCAGGCAGGCTTGAAATATTTCATGACCATCAAGATCGGCTGGAGCCAGTACAACCGCCTGCCCTATGACACATTCCTGTGGAAGGGTATCGATGGCACGGAAATTCTGACACACTTTAGCACCGTGCCAGATCCGGGTCATTTTGCCAGCACGTACAACGCCATGGCGAATGCACGCGAAGCGCTGGGCACCTGGAGGAATTTCCAGCAGAAGGAATTACAGAGAGATCTGCTGATGGCGTATGGATATGGTGACGGCGGCGGAGGTCCGACACGCGAAATGCTTGAAAACATCGAAGTGATGGGGGATTTCCCGGCGCTGCCGCGGGTCAAACAATCGAGTGCAAAAGCATTTTTTGAGGCGATTGCCCCGCTGACAGAATCACGCATGATGCCCACCTGGAACGGAGAGCTCTATCTCGAGTATCACCGCGGCACATACACGACGCAAGCCCGGAACAAGCGCGCCAATCGCAAGAGTGAGTTTCTCCTGCACGATGCCGAATTCCTTGCCGCCTACGCATCCCTGGTTACAGACTACCCGTACCCGACCACAGGTTTTCGAGACGCATGGCGTACAGTCTGCCTCAACCAGTTCCACGATATCATCCCGGGCTCGAGCATCGGCGAGGTCTATGAAGAGTCACAGCAGCAGTATGCGGATTTGACGGAAGACGTGACTCAAATCCGTGGGGAGGCGCTCGA
>DATHTH010000315.1:0-2599 GCA_035463495.1 Anaerolineales bacterium
CCTGTGGTCTCCCGGCGCGTTCGCGATTTTTCCGCACGGTAGAAACGCTCGAAGATATGCGGCAGGTCTTCGGCAGGGATGCCCGGTCCTGTGTCCCGGCAGATGATCCGCGCCTGCGCGCCGACCTTTTCGAGGCTCAGGAACACATCTCCGCCCTGGGGCGTGTACTGGATCGCGTTGGCGACCAGGTTGATGAAAACCTGTTTCAGACGGTCGCGGTCGCCATTAATATACGCCTGATCGATCTCATTCAGCCGCAAGTGGACCTTGCTCCCGGCAAGGATGCTCATCTCCTGAAAGACTTCCGTGAGCAGCAGATCCAGCTCGACGCGCTTCATATTGAGTGCAAGCTTGCCGGATTCGGCTTGTGCCAGTAGCAATAAGCCCCCCACCAGGCGCGTCAGGCGCCCGGCTTCCTGGTCGATGCTCATCAGGGACTCCTCGTCGAAGCTTTTCATGCGCCGCATCAGGTCTGCATTACCCTTGATGACGGTCAGCGGCGTTCGCAGCTCGTGGCTGACATCCTGCAGCAGCCGCTGCTGAGACGTGAACAGCGCTTCCAACCTTTCCAACGTCTGATTGAACGATCCCACCAGGTTGCCGATCTCGTCATCTTCAGGTCCCTGGTAAGGGATGCGGCGGGAGAGGTCATCTGCGCGGTTGATCTGCTCTACGGTCTCCGTGATCGCCTCGAGCGGCTTGTGGGTCTGCCCCAGGGTAAACCAGACTACAATACCCGATAGCAAGACGGCGACGACCCAGATAATCCCCAGAATATCCGTAAGGTTGGTCCGGGCGGTATCCACCACTTCCAGGCTGGATGCCACCTGCAGGACAGCAACGCGGTGTCCGCGCTGCTCGAGGGGGATGCTGAGCACGCGGATGTGCGACTCATCCTGGGAGTTATCCTGAAAGAGGGGCCCATCTGTGCGCAGGGCGGTCGGGTCGAAAGGCTGATTGGTAAAGTTTTCAAGCGTTCCAAAGCTGGACTGTAGCTCCCCATCCAGTCCCCAGACCTGCATGTAAATATCGGAGCCAATGTCCGTTGCTCGGAGATGGGTCTCGACCTTCCCCAGGTCATTTACCCCAATCTTCTGTATGACGATCTCTTGCGCCTCCGCCAGACGGTTGTCGGTGTCGTTAAGCAATAAGGCAGTGACTACGATAATCACTGCCGCGCTAATCACGAGGAGGATTCCGCCCATGAGAGTGGAATACAGCAGGGTCAGGCGGAGCCGGAGAGACACAGGATTTTGAGCTTACAGGACTGAAATTATGGGTTTTCGCGCAACACGTATCCCACGCCGCGCACCGTATGGATCAGGCGTGGCTCGCCTTCTCCTTCCAGCTTCTGGCGCAGATAACGGATATAGACTTCCAGGACGTTGCTTTCGCCGCCAAAGTCATACCCCCAGACACGGTCGAAGATAACTTCGCGCGTCAGGACCTGTTTGGGATGGCGCAGGAACAGCTCGAGCAATTCGTATTCTTTTGCAGTCAGGGAGATCTGGCGGTTGCCGCGTGAAGCCTGCCGGGAGCCGGTATCCAGCGTCAGGTCGGCGAATTTTAGAACCGGTACGCGCTCGGGTTGGGTGCGACGTAAAAGGGCGCGCACGCGTGCCAGCAGTTCATCCAGGTTAAAGGGCTTGACCATGTAATCATCTGCGCCTGCGTCCAGGCCCTGAATGCGGTCCTGCACCGTATCTTTGGCGGTCAGCATCAAAATGGGAATCGAGCCGCCGGTGCGCAAGCGGTGGCAGACTTCTAAGCCGTCCATGCCGGGCAGCATCCAGTCCAGAATGACAAGATCGGGAGTGTGGTCACGCGCCAGGATCAACCCCATGCGGCCGTCGGTCGCGGTGTCCACGGTGTAGCCTTCGTAAGCCAGGCCGCGCTGAAGCAGTTTCAATATTTGCTGATCGTCTTCGATAATCAAAATACGCTCATTCATATGATTTGCTCCCTCCAAAATATACCACAACTTGCGTATAGAAAGAAATGTCAACTTGGAGGAGTGCCATCCTTAGTCCGATCCCACGCTCAGCATTTCGCCTTGTGTAACGAACAAAACACGCGGGAGCTACGAGAGGCCTAGCCTTTCCCTCAGCCAGTTCTTGCGCTCCTGTGTGGCATGCTCGTTAAGACCATGCCCGGAATCGTACCACTGCATCCGTTTAGGCTCTCTGGCGGCAGCAAAGAACTCCTCTGCGCGTTCTCTGGGGACATGAAAGTCGTCCGTTGCAAACTGGAAAAAGACCGTAGCCGGGGAAAGATTCGGCACGTGCGTGATCGGGTCGATCTCCGACATCTGCCTGATGAACGCCTCACGCATCTCCCCTTCCAGCCGGGGCATGTACAAATACCAGTCCGGAAAGCGTGGTGTGGCTGCCATCACCACATAATGCGCCGCTCGCCGGTCCAGGCTTCCCGCCAGGATGCCATACATCCCGCCGAAGTCATGCCCGACGTACGCAAAGCGACTCGGGTCTACATTCGGCTGGGAGAGAAGCAAGTCCATAGCCTGGCGTAGGTTTATGACCTCCTCGATAGAGTTCCGCGCATCGTCCTCCTGCGTGCGCTTGAGGAAAAAGTCGCGGTC
>DATHTH010000316.1:0-3590 GCA_035463495.1 Anaerolineales bacterium
CATTTCGTCCGGGCGCTCCTGGAGGGATCGGCCTATGCTCTGCGCGACATCCTCACACAAATGCAGGTGTCCGGAATCGAGTTGCATGAGCTGCGTGTCATGGGCGGGGGCGCCAAAAGCCGAGTGTGGAATCAGATCAAGGCGGACGTGACAGGTTTGCCGGTACACGTCCCGGAAATTACGGAGACGACGGCGCTGGGAGCCGCGTTCCTGGCACTTGTAGGCATTGGGGCTTATTCGACCCTCACAGAAGCAAGCGAGCAGATCGTTAAGATCCGTGAGCGTATCGAACCGGATGCGGCAGCTCGATCCATGTATGCAGAGTCCTATGAACGGTATCGACAAACCTACTTTGCGCTGCTGCCCGTCTTTGAGGATGCAGCCAGGCGTAAAATGTAGTCATTATGCGCGAACACAACACGCTTTCAAAGGTTCGTTGTTTTCTTCTGGATATGGATGGGACGGTCTACCTGGGAGAGCAGCTATTCGACGGCGCAGCTGAATTCCTGGCTCTCTTACAGGGCCAGAACCGTGACTATTTGTTCCTGACCAACAACTCGTCAAAGGACAGCCAACAATACGCCGATAAATTCGCCCGCCTCGGCTTGTCCGTTCCGCGCGACAGGATCATGACCTCCGGCGAAGCGACGGCTCTGCATGTGCAGCGACAAAAGCCGGGGGCGCGGATCTTTGTCGTCGGGACTGTGTCCCTCGAAGACGAATTTCGCAGATTGGACTTTGTCCTCACAGATGAATCACCGGATTTTGTGATCCTCGGCTTCGATACAACCCTGACATACACCAAGCTGTGGAAGCTATGCGACCTGGTACGCGCGGGAATACCATACATCGCCACCCACCCTGATCTCAACTGCCCAACCGAGAACGGATTCATGCCCGATATTGGAGCCGTGATCGCCTTTGTCAGGGCATCCACAGACCGCGAGCCAGACCTGGTCGTGGGGAAACCGAACTCATTGTTCGCCAGTCTGGCGGCAGAGCGCACGGGAATCCCCGTTACCGAGATGTGCATGATCGGGGATCGCCTCTACACTGACATTGCCCTCGGCGCCACCGCCGGGATTCCCACAATCCTTGTTCTCAGCGGCGAAACGCAAGCGCATGAAGTCGCGGCTTCACCCTACCAGCCAGCTTTCATCTTCAAAAACATCCGGGAAGTCGCGGACTACTTGCGTCACGGCGCCTGATTTTTCCTTGATCATTCAAGTGCTATGTCGAACTCGCTCACGCGAACCCAGCGATGTTCCTGGCAGGAGAGGTCAACAGCATCGATGACCTTGTTCACCTGATATGCAAAGCGCACATCCGGCTGGGCTGGCTTGCCTAATGCGATGGCTGTGATCAGATCGTGCGCCTCAATGATCTTCTGATCGTTGTAGCCCAGGCCGATCCCCGCCAGGCTAAAGAAGGCTCTATAGCCAGGATGCTCCGGGCCGATATAAATGGTCTTAAAGCCTTTTTCCCGGTCCGGGTCGGTGTGGCGATAGAGCTGGATCTCGTTCATGCGTTCCTGCGTGTAAAACAGGCTGCCTTTCGTACCGTGGATCTCGTACGTCAACCCCAGTTTGCGCCCCATGCCGATACGGCTGGTGCCGATAGTCCCTATTGCGCCGCTCTCAAAGCGGATGAGGAACTCCATGATGTCCTCGTTTTCGACCGCGCGCCTGAGTCCATCGTTTTGTGCAGTCGCCGCGTAGCCAGAGCCGCTGGCTGGCACAACCCTCTCTGTAAACTTCGTCGTGCTCAGACCACAGACCTCAACAATATCCCCCACCAAAAAATGGGCGAAGGCAATTGTATGGGAGCCAAGGTCCCCTAAGGCACCCGTACCCGCCAGGGCGCGGTCCAGTCTCCAGCTAAAGGGGATGTCCGGGTTGGCTAGAAAATCCTGATCGAAGGTTCCGCGAAACAGGGTAATTTCGCCCAGGTCCCCGGCCTCGATGAGCTGTCTGGCGAATGCCTGGGCAGGATTTTTCAGGTAGTTGAATCCTACGATACTGGTCACCCCGGCTTTTGCCACTGCCGAAACAATCCGGGCTGCATCGGCGGAAGTTGTTGCCAGAGGCTTCTCACAGTAGATGTGCTTGCCCGCTGCGGCTGCGGCGATCGCCATCTCGGCATGCAAGGAATTCGGAGTCGTTATATCTACCACATCGATCTGAGGATCTTCAATGATCTCCCGCCAGTTTGTCGTCCAGCGAGCAAAACCAAATTCGCCCGCCCACTTCTCAACAGCTTTGGCGTCAATGTCCGCCACGCATTCCAGAATAGGCCTGCCGGGCGTATCCCCAAACACCAGAGGAACATTCTTAAATGCTGTTGCGTGGGCTCTCCCCATGCCTCCGGTACCGATGAGACCAACCCGTATCTCTTTCACCTATTACACTCCTTTGACAGTCACTGCTGACGTTGTGGGGTATTTATGAACGGTAAGTATCGGCTTGCCTGTAGATCGTTTGTCCGTGGGAGAGAAGCCAGTCTTAGTCGGGCAGAACAACCGGAGTGCACATGTGATAGCCACTTGAGATTATGCATATCTGCGTTTCCCAATGTTACCATTGATACAGGCTGCTTTTGGCGCGATGCTACCCGGTAACTACCGTATGCTTTGGGTCCCGACAGCCACCTGGGGAATTGGGGGCCCAATTCCCTCATCTCTGTGCGCACCCAACGCAAGGAGAAGAGAGCCACACCATCGTGCACTCGACCGATCCCCGCGCGGCTGCTGCTACGCCGGGCTGATCATGCCAGACGTATAGCGGAACGGCCTTTGCGGTTTTTCCTTGAGCTCTGGGTCCAACAGCCCCCAAATCGAGGTGAATAGGGCTGCCCGGAGGTAGTCCATCTCGGCCGGAAATGTAAGCAGAGAAGGTATAGTACACTGTGTCCCTGGCAGCTTTCGACAGAAGGGCAGATCAGTAAGCCCATCACTCAATCACCATGAAAGGATGCGACGTTAAGATGTTGACACAGGCACAGCGCAGCTTCTACGATGAGAACGGATATCTACTCCTCAAGGGACAGTTCGCGGCGGAGGAGGCGAGCGCGTTCCGCCAGGAGGCGCATGCGCTGATCGAGCGGCTCTCGCAGCATGCCGATATCAACCCCACGTGGGGCAGCGCCCGGCAGATAGCTGAGGGCACTCGGCTGCTGCACTGCCATAATGTGCAGTTCTATTCTGCGGTCTTCACCCGCCTGCTGGTAGACGAACGGCTCACCGGGGCGGCGGCCGAGCTGTTTGGTAGCCCGAATGTGCAGCTTCATCACAACAAGCTGTTCATCAAGCCGCCCGAGAAGGGCTCTCCGTTCCCCATGCACCAGGATCATCCTTATTTTCCTCATCAGCGGCACACCATGCTGGCTGCGGTCATCCACTTCGACGATGCGCCGTTAGAGAAGGGTTGTGTCCGCGTTGTGCCGGGGAGCCACAAACGCGGCCCGATCGAGCATAACCCGCAGGGCGGCTTCCACCTGCCCTTCGATGAATACCCGCTGGAATCCAGCGTGCCCTGCGAGGCAAAAGCCGGCGATGTGCTGTTTTTCAACTACCTGACGATCCATGGCTCGGG
>DATHTH010000317.1:0-10103 GCA_035463495.1 Anaerolineales bacterium
GCGGCGAGTCGATTGTCAACGCGACAGGCTGGTCTATGACAGAGGGTTATGAGACCACCTCACTGCCATCCCTGCGCATGATCGTGGACCTGGGGAACCTGGATAATTCCGTCAGCATGCATACAACGGGACAGTCGGGTCACGCTTATCACCAGCATTACATCGACATGGCGCCTCTCTGGGCAAATGTCGAATATTATTCGATGTCTTGGGAAGCGCAGGGGATCATGACAGCGGCGGCGAGTCACCTGGTGCTGAGCCCAAAGTAGTAAGTCGGAGTCAACGCCTCCCGACGTTGCCATTTCAACGACGGGAGGCGCTGACTCCATACTTACTTAGTTCTAACAGCGACCCAGGCGAAGAAGATAACCCCCAGATAACTTGCACCCAGATCCGCGAAGCTGAACGTGCGATTGACGAATAGCTGTTGGGACCACTCCTCAAGTCCGATCAAGAGAGCCAGGACCGCGCTACTGGAGACCGCGATCCAGATACGGTGCCCCTGTGGGTAAGAACGAAAGAGCGTCAGATTGATCAGCAGAGCCAGAATTCCATACAGAAGGAAATGCCCCGCCTTGTCAGAATACGGAATGATCTGCAGGAAGTCGAGGCTGGCAAGATGCCCGGTATTTGCCAGGAGAATAATAATGCCAATAAAGAGCGCAAACAGAATCGCCAGCCACTTCATTGGTGCAATTCGTCTGGCTAGTTCAAAATCTTGAGAAGCTCGCTGATGGAGTATCCACCCCCGGCGATCAGGAACCCAAAGTAGATCATCGTGGCAAGGTTGGAAAGATAGCCCAGCAAAATCGACCCCCCATCCTTTTGCATCAACCCGACCGCCAGGAAGATCAACGCCAGCGCCGGTAACGTATTGCTGAATGGGATGAACCCGAACGGCGCCATCAACAGGACCGCCGCCAGGATGAAAGACAGATTGTTCCAGAAGGACATCAAGCCATCGGATGTGAGCCCGGGCAGACGGTGCGGCCGGCTGACTTTTTCCAGCCGGTGGAACCATATCAGCGCCTTCTGGAAGCCTGAACGCAACTTCTCGGCGGAGATCTTGCGGTGTGCAATCCGGTCCGGAAGCCAGAGATTGCGCGACAACAGTCGGGTGATGCCGATCAAGAGGATGCCCGTGCCAAAGACCGTGCTCACACCGGGAATCGAGACCGGCACCAGGAAGATTAGCGAGAGGAAAATCGTTAACAGCAGCAGGCTGTCTGTCCCCACGATATCCATGATCTCGACCAGGGTCACATCAGATTGAGGCAGTCTTTCAATGATCGTTTCGATCTTCTCCCCAAGCGGCTCTGCCTCCAGCTGCTCTTCCTCGTGCTCTGTAATATCCAGCTCATTCACTTCTGCAGTCTGATTCATCGAATTTTTGTCTTCCTCTTCAAAAATAAAATAATGCTTGATCGAGCCAAAGCGCAGGGCAGCCTGTGATTATACCTTGCTTCCCTGTGGAACTTCGAAGCGGCTCAGCCAGTCCCCGACGACCAGGAAAATCAGGCTTCCGGCGGACGAAAGCCCAAGGTTCAGCGCGCCCAGCGGCATCCAGGTCCATTCACGCCAGAGACCCAGCAAATGACCGGCGACAAAACCGCAGATGCTGAGCGCGAAATACAGCAACAGGCGCCACAAGCCGCCGTCCCGGATCAAGTGATAGATCGCACCATAGAACAAGGCAATCAGCAGGGCAAAAAGCAGTGTGGGGAGAGTCATCTGATTTTGGTCTTGTCCTTCTACTAGACAGGATTCAAAGCAATAGGATACAGCCTGGAGGCCGTTTTGAGGTGGCAGAGGAGTGGAAAAGCTCGCACTCCTCTGATTACCTACGCGCAGGCAAGAGTTGACGACGTACACACCCGCCTCAAAGCGAGTAAAGCGCGCGCAGCCTACGGGCTCAAATGCCGGGTGAAGAAATCCACGATGGCGTTGTAGCACGTGACGCGGTTTTCATATTTCAGGACATCGTGCCCTTCGTCCTCGAAGATCAGTAATTCTAGTTCCTTGCCCTTCAGGCGCAGCTGGTTGACCAGATCCTCCGACTCAGCCGCGACCACACGCGGATCGTTGCGCCCCTGAATGACCAGCATCGGAGCAGACATCTGGTCGAGATGCGTTTTTGGCGAGCGCTCGATCAGGAAATCCCTCTCCTCTGGCTTCTCCGGGTCGCCGAGGGCAATCTTGAAATACGGCTTCCAGGTCGCCGGGATGCGCTCGGAAAAGGTCAGCAAATCGTAAGGGCCGAACATATCGCAGGCTGCCTTCCACAGGTCCGGGTGCATCCCTGCCAGCATGAGAGTCATATAGCCGCCGTACGAACGGCCCACGACCGCGGCGCGCTGGACGTCCAGCCGCTTATCTTTCGGCAGCACCTGTGTCATCGCATGGACGTGGTCGAGTCGATCCTTGCCGCCCCAGTCGCGATCCACGTGCTTGGTATAGGAAAGCCCATAGCCTGTCGAGCCGCGCACGTTCGGCACAAAAACGGCGAAGCCGCGCAGCGTCAGAAACTGGATCAGCGGCATGGAGAACCAGGCGAAATCCGGCCGCTCCTGGCCCTGCGGTCCGCCATGGATGTAATACACTAACGGTCGCGGTCCCTTGAAACCGAGTGCCTTTGCAGGCATGTACAGCCGGGCAGAGATCCGTAAGTCATCGAAAGAAGTAAAGGAGGCATCTTCGCCCTGGGAGAGCAGGTCGCCGGGAATGCCCAGGATTCTCTCGTTCGTGTGTAGGAGGAGGCGCCTGCGTTTCTTGCCCTCGATCGTGTAGATCTGGGTCGGGGATGTGGCTGTGGAGAATGAAAGGGCATAGACATTCTCCACCTCATCGTAGTCAATATGCTCGAGCATGCCATTGCCGAGCGGCTCAGGTCCCAGGAGGACATGCTCGAGCTTCATCTGGAGCTTTTTCTCGTCGAAGACGCCTTCATAAGCCCACGAGCAACCGTCAATGTTGAAGGTCACCAGATAGCGGTCCTTTTCCAGCCGCTTCAGGTTTTCCATCTCTCCCAGACCGCGATGAACAATCCCTTTAAGAGTCACTGGCGTCAGTGCGCCCGGCTTCTTCAGATCCATATACCCAAGACCAAAGGTGTCTTCGAAGACAGCGCTCAGCACGATCGCGCCGCGCTCGCTGGGAGCAAATGCTGCCGTCACGATTCCATTCAGAGGAACCGTTTCTCCTTCACTGCGCTGCTCCAGTGGCTTGCCATACAAAACCTTTTGATCCCCCTTTGACCATAAGTACAGCACATTGTCTCCCGCCGAATAGCCATTTATGAGCAGGAGCCGGCTGTGGTCTTTCTTATAGCTTACAGGAACCAATCCAAATTCGTTCTCGGCGACCTTGGTCAGTTTGCCGGTTTTCAAGTCTCCCCGGTATGTCTCTTCGATGGCTTTGTCTCTACGTTCAGCCGCCAAGTACACAATACCTTTCTTGCGGTCCTGCCTCACCAGGTGCGTGCGATAGGACGCAAAGAAGTTGTCGAAGGCTGGTTCGGGGAAACCGCCCTCAAGCGGGATCAGCATCGGCTGGTAGTTCTCATCTCCATCCCGGTCGATCATGACCAGAATCTTGCCGAGCTCAGGGAACACATGGAACGAGTCGCCGCCGATCAAAGTGGGGTTCTGCAGGGCAACATGCGGAGGCAGGAGCGGCTCGGGCACGCTGCCGCCATGCGACATGGCATAGAGGCTCAAATGACCCGAGAGATTGCTCACGAAATAGATACGTCCCTCGGCATGCTGGGGGACGACAAACAGACGAGCGGACATCAATGCTTCAACACGGTAGTTCATGGGGTATTCCTTTCTGCTTTAGTCGATGAGCCGAACAACCCGATGGGAATAAATGCTTAGAGAATGATTCCGCCGCCCAGGAGGATATCGCCCTCATAGAACACAGCCGCCTGTCCTGCCGTGATATCTCGCTGCGGCGCATCAAACCGGACTCGGACTCGATTCCCATCCAGAGGTGTGACCAGCGCCTGCGCTTCCTTTGCGGTGTAACGGATCTTGACCTCCGCCTGGAACGCCTCGCGCGGCGGCTCTCCCGAGACCCAGTTGACATCTCGCGCGGTCAGCTCATGGGAGCCAAGCTCCGCCTGCGTACCCACGATCAGGCTGTTAGTCACAGCATCCTTGGCGAGCACATAGAGCGGTACAGGCGAGGCGATTCCCAATCCCTTGCGCTGTCCGATCGTGTAATTCGCCAGACCACTGTGCTCCCCGAGATACCCACCATCGCGCGTCACGATGCCACCGGGACGGAGCATTTCGGCGGCATTCCGCTGCAGGAAATTCCGGTAGTCTTCTCCGGCGAGGAAACACAGGTCCTGCGAGTCCTTGCGCGACGCGGTCGGCAGTCCATGCTTCTCGGCGATCGCGCGGATCTCTGTCTTCGGGTAATCGCCAACCGGGAAGAGCGCGTGCTTCAGTTTCTCCTGAGTCAGCACGTGCAGAACATAGGACTGGTCCTTGCCCCGATCCACCGCACGCAGCAATTGACTATGTCCTCTTTCATCTTTCCCGATTCGCACATAATGCCCCGTCGCCATGTATTCCGCGCCCAGCGCCAGGGCATGGTCAAGCAGAAATGTCCAGCGGATCTGGCGGTTGCAGATCAGGCACGGATTCGGCGTCTCGCCGCGCGCGTAGCCGTCCAGGAAATACTGCACGACCGTTTCGCGGAACACATCCTTGGCGTCGATCACGTAAAACGGGATCTCCAGCTTTGCCGCCACACGGCGCGCCTGCGCCATGGAGTCTGGGGTGCAGCAGCGGTTGGAATTCTCCTTGCCGGGCTCACTCCACAACCGCAGCATCATGCCCATGACCTCATAGCCCTGCTCCTTGAGCAAGGCTGCGGCGACAGAGGAGTCCACCCCTCCAGACATGGCAACGACAACACGAGTCATAATTGAAACTTGAAAGGTAACGGTTTAAGGTTTGCTGAGCTTGCGAACCTTTTGAACCACTTCTGGCAGAATCCCTAGGAAGGACTCAATCTCTCCAGAGGTTGTATCGCGTCCCAGGGTGACACGCAAAGACCCGAGTCCCCACTCGCGCGAGAGGCCGATGGCATTCATGACCTCGCTCGGCTCGGGGTTACCGGTCTTGCAGGCGGAACCTGAGGAACAGGCAAAGCCCGCGGCATCCAGTAAGGTCAACAATAAATTCCCATCCACATCCTTGAATGCGAAGGACGCGTGGTGAGGCAACCGCTCCTCCATGTGACCTGTCAGGCGGGAGTCGGGGATGGTCTCGAGCACCGTGCCGATGACTCGATCGCGGAGCGGCTTCACGTGTGCGGTGCGCTGTTCGCGTGCATTGTCCGTCAATCGGAGCGCTTCTGCAAAACCGACGATATAGGGAACATTGTGTGTACCTGCCCGCCGGCTGAACTCCTGCCCGCCGCCGGTCAGCTGCGAGATCAGCGGCGTGCTCTGGCGCACATACAATGCACCGACGCCCTTCGGCCCATAGAATTTGTGCGCGCCCAGCGACAGCATATCCACCCCTAGCGCCTGGACGTCCACGGGCAGATAAGCGGCTGCCTGGACGGCATCGGTGTGAAAGGGAATGTTCCTCGCACGGCAGATGGCGGCGATCTCACGGATCGGATTGATCGTGCCTATCTCATTGTTGGCGTACATCACTGAGACGATCGCGGTCCCATCGCAAAGGGCATGGGCGACCGTCTCTGGCAGGACCCTGCCATGCTCATCCACCTCCAGCCACTCGAGGCGAAAGCCCTCATACTTTTCGAGATGCAGCAAGGTTTTCGTCACTGCGGGATGCTCGGCACGCGAGGCGAGGATCCACGTAGCTCCGGTCTTCTCACGCATGGCGTACGCGGCGCCGCGGATTGCCAGGTTATCGGCCTCTGAGCCGCACGAGGTAAAGATGATCTCATCCGCGCGGCAGTTCAATACGGATGCCACCGTCTCACGCGCAGAATCGACCGCCGCTTCGGCGACCTGACCGTAACGATGGACGGAAGAAGGATTGCCGAAGGAGGCTGCGAAGAACGGCATCATGGCATCCATGACGCGCGCATCGACAGGCGTCGTGGCAGAGTAATCCAGATAGACCATAGCGGGAAGATTATAGCATGCAGTGCAATAGGAAGATGGTACCGTATCGGTCTACACCGAATGGACAAAATGCAAGTAAAATAGCGCTTCGTGTTGAAAGGAGTACGCATGCTTAAATTTCGATTAATAAGCGCACAACTATTACTGACGATTGGAGCACTCGTGCTGAGCGCATGTGGTGCGACAGCCGCCACGGAAGTACCGACCCTGACGCCCGTCAACCCGGACGTAATCCGGACCGAGGCCGTCGCCACGTTCGCATCAGATCTGACAGCAACCGCCTTCGCCGCGCCGACCGATACCCCGTCACCCTCCCCGACCCCTCAGGTCACGCTCGGCCCCGCGGTGACGAGCACCGCCGGTATTGGCTTTGGTTCCACCCAGCCGGTAGCTGGCGGTGGCACGACCGGTGGCGCCACGTCATGCTACGGGTTATCTTTTGTCCGCGATGTGAGCATCCCGGATAACACTCCGGTTACCCCGGGACAGGCGTTTACGAAGACCTGGGAAGTCCGGAACTCGGGTTCCTGCGCCTGGGATGCCGGCTTTAAGTTCTCGTTTACAGGCGGCGAACAAATGGGCGGAACAGCCTACACTCTGCCATCCTCCGTCGCAGCCGGTGCGCTCACGCAGATCTCGGTTCCAATGACCGCGCCGAACAAGACCGGAACACTGCGCGGCAACTGGCGCATGTCCACGGCCAGCGGACAGTTCTTCGGCGATGAGGTGTACGTGCAAGTGGTGATCGGCGGCGCTGGAGCAGCTCCGACTAACACCGGTGCAGCACCCGCCGCGACTTCGACAACTGCTCCGGCAGCGACAGAAACGGAAACAACACCGGAAGAATAAGGAAAAGTCCCTTCTCGCTGAGAAGGGACTTTTTATCTAGGGCTTGAGCGGCTAGATGCCCGCATTGCTCAGGATCGTCATCGCTTGCGAGAGCATGAGCGTGAGCTGAGGATGATCCTCCTGGAATTCATCGATCGATTCCTGAATCCGCTCGAGCAGCGGCTCGTCGGCCTCCTTTGTTTCTTCTGCTCGTTCCTCGAGACGGCGGAGATCGGCTTCCAGGCGACGAAGCTTCTCACGACCCGCCTCATCCTTGACTTCAATCGTCTCCAGCTCGGTGCGGAGACGCTCAAGCACTTCACGCAGGTTATTGTCAGGCATGGCAAATCACTCCTTTCTACAGGACTGATGGAGGGTTTTCCATTCCATTGTACAACGGTTTTAAGCGTACAAGCCAAGTCCGGAGGCGTTGAATTTCTAGTAAAGAATTTCTCGATTCGCCTGTTCGATCTCTTCGTAAATCTTCCTGACCTCTTCTTTCATCTCAGCAGAGACGCCGGCCGTCTGCGGGATGAATTTGACCATATCGCGCGCCTGGCGCAGCAGGTCTTTCACGCCAGCGATATACGAGAGGTCGTTTTTACCCAGCTCAGTGGGAACAGGAAACTCGCGTGCATCCTGGATCAGTTTCCGGGCCCGGATGATCCGTTCAGCCGCGGGGATAAGTCTTGCCATAGGTTCTCCTCCAAGGGATAAGTTGACGGTATTATGACAAACAATTGGGAATACGGGAATACCTCTTGACAGGCATTTCCCAATGTCATATAATGCAATCGGTTGCATAAATAGAGGCTATGAGCAGCAAATCCGTCCGCACGATTGCCGATATCGCCCGACTGGCAGGTGTCTCCAAGTCTACGGTCTCGAGGGCACTGAACGACAGCCCCCTGATCGGCGAGGAGACGAAAGCCCGCATCCGCTCCCTGGCGCGCGAGCATAACTTTCAGATCAATGCCCCCGCCCGCCGCCTGAGCATGAAGCAAAGCCGCACGATTGCCTTTGTCACTCATGCCTATCACAAGGACTTCTCGGTGGCGGACCTGTTCGGGCTCGAGATCATGGGCGGCATTTCCACGGGTCTCGCCAGCCGGGAATACGATCTGCTGGTGATCCACGTCGATCCGCACGACACGAAATGGGCGCGCCAGTATTACGATACCGGTCGGGTTGATGGGTTCATCCTCATGACGTCCACCCGTAAGCAGAGCCACGTGAAAGCCCTCCTGGAGCTGGGAGCGCCGTTCATCGTCTGGGGTGTCCCCCAGCCCAAGCAGAAATATTGCTCTGTCACCGGCGATAACCTGACCGGCGGAAGGCTGGCAACGGAACACCTGATCGGGCTGGGCCGGGAACGGATCGGATTCATCGGAGGCCCTGATTACGAGCTGGAAGTCCAGCACCGGCTGTCAGGCTACCAGAGCGCCCTACAGGAGACTGGCAGGACTGTGGACCCCGCTCTCGTCGAGCACGGTGACTTCTCGAATACTTCGGGCGCGGAAGCACTGATACGCCTGCTCGAAAAAGTACCAGACCTGGATGCCGTCTTTGTCAACAGCGATCTGATGGCAATCGCAGCCATGGACGCCATCCGCGAAGCCGGCCGCAATGTGCCCGACGATATCGCCGTCGTCGGATACGACGACCTCTCGATCGCCGCGCACAGCAATCCGCCGCTGACCACCGTCCGGCAGAACATCCCATTGGCGGGTAAATTGCTGGCGCAGAACCTGATCGAGTACCTGCAGACGAGTATGCCGACTCATGTATCTATCCCCGTGGAATTGATCGTCCGCAAGTCTGCCTGAGTAACACCCTGTTTTTTTAGAGGTTTTTGCAACCGATTGCATAAAGTGATCGATTCAAGAAAGGATATCAAATGAACATGCACCCCCCCGTTACCAGTTTACGCAGTCGTTTGTCGGATATCTTCTCAGGTCTACAGTCGCAGGCCAGACGCCGTGCACTCTGGTCCAGGTTGACCGGCAGGATCATGCGGCTGGAAATGTTTCCGGAGGAAGCCCCTGAGAAAAGCCAAAACCGGACTTACACCGCCCGGGAAGAGATCTCACTCAAGCAGATTATCGGCACCCTTAGCCGCCAGGAGGACTTCGACCGCCAGTTTCGTCCTCTCAAGCGCTACCTGCGCGATCGCTGGGTCAGTACATACCTGACGCTCGAGCGGGAGGGCTGGGAGCCGATCCTGGTTCACAAAGTTGGCGACCGCTATTATGTGGAAGACGGACATCATCGCGTCTCGGTGGCGCGCTGGCTGAGCATGACCACCATCCCGGCAAATGTATGGGAATATCCAGTACAGGTGCAGTCTGCGAAGGAATGCCATCCCACGCCCTGCCCGGAGGTCAGTTCTTCTACGGTCTACGTCGGTGTGACAGATTAACAATTGCGCACAAACAAAACCCTCAGAGCCAGGAAGCTCTGAGGGTTTTGTGTTAGCTTAAGTCAATGGTTGTAGCCGGCGAAACGCTACTTCCGTCTGCGCAGAACGTGATGCTGGACCCTTGTGACCGGCAGGCGCTGGAAAGCAGAACGACCAGCGGTTATGGGCATCGAAATCGTAGATAAGATTTTAGCGACAGCCTGGATCACCCGATCTTTTAGACTTGCCATATCGTCTCCTTTCTGATCATTCCGGATATTTGCAGAACAGGCAGGAGACAGCATCTGTGCTCCAAATTCCGGGAAGGCCAGTTTCGAATGTCTACCCTGTATAACGAGAGCCGCGCGGTGCCTACTACGGCAGACTCTAAATATTGCATTAGAAAACACTCGCCCTCTCGCTGGGAGAGGGCGGATTTATCCGACAGGTATGTCGAGCGGGCAACCGAACGGGTTAGGCTTCCTGCAGAACTCTCTTGACCGCCTCGATAGCCTCGGTGACGCGATCCAGTTTCTCGACCAGGACATCCTGCCCGCGATGTTTCAAATCCTTTGAACGGTCGCGGACGTCGCCGCGCAGATGACTTGCCCTGTCGACAACCTGCGAAACCCGGTCCTTCACCGTTTCGGTGGTCCGGTCGCGCAGATCCATCGCCTTATCACGGACTTCGGCGCGCATCTCTTCGCCGGAGCGCGGCGCAAGGAACAACATGGCAGTCGCCCCGATCAGCCCACCGACCAGGAT
>DATHTH010000318.1:0-6441 GCA_035463495.1 Anaerolineales bacterium
CGGCGCGTGCCTGGACCAGATCGGCGATTATCTCTGCCGAATAATCTCGCCCGTAATTTGTATTCATCAGGTGAAACGCCGCTTCGTTCGCGCCAGAGACCAGATTCCGAGATCGGGGGATAAGCTCGTCGACCACAACCAGCGTCTCTTTCAGCCCAATAGGCGAAGCATAGCCCGGCGCCGCGCCTGAGCGCTCAATTTCCTCGAGGGTCGCCGGACGAGCCTCGCCGACGTGCTGCTTAAGCTTTGCTTCACTGAGCTGCATGTCTCCGCGCACGAGGACGAAGATGAACTGACCGTCACCCTGACGCGTGTACATCAGCGCTTTCGCCGTTTTTTCCCTGGGAATGTGAAGGTAGTTTGCCAGCGCCTCGATGGTAGGGCAGTCGGGCGTATACACTTTTTCCAGCGGCAGTTCTGCCTCCGATTGAAGTGGAATTTTTGCAAAGCGCGCTCGTTCGAGTCGTTCTGTGTAGTTACAGGCTGAACAATGAACAATCTCGATGGTACCTGAACCGATTGGAAAGAAAATCTCCTCGCTGCTGTGAAGAGCCGGCAATCGTAATTGAGAGAAGAAACTTGGATCTGCGGATAGGGCCCGCAAATGCTGCAGCGCAAATTCCCCGAGGCGGGTCGGGATATTCTCGCGGGTCATATAACCGGCGCGGACCAAAAAGGCGAAGCCTTCGGTCCGGGCGTTGTTGGGAGCTTCACGCTGGGTCTCGATGTGGAGGTCACGATATTTCATGAGGATGAAGCGACCCCTCCTTGCGGAGGGGTGGTCTGCGGTTTACTTTTTTCTGAGTACTTTGCGGGTCGTCCCATCCGAGAAGGCATCGGGGATGACGATGGGCGTCGAGGCGATAGATTCGGCATGCGCTGCCTCGGAGGGGGTGGACTCGGGAGCCGGTTCCAGCTCCAGCTCGACCGTCTCCTCCATGCGGATCTGTCCGCGCAGAAACGCGCCTTCCTCCGTTACGAAGGCAGTTGTGATCACATCCCCCCACACCCGTCCTGAGGAACGGATCTCCAGTTTTTGGGTGGTGATATTACCGCGTACCGCGCCGGCTACAATGACAGTATTGGCGCGCACGTTCTGGCAGGTGACTCGCCCGGTCTCGCCGACTACCAGCATGCCCCGCAGGGCGATCTCCCCCTCGAATGCCCCCTCGATGCGGACGCCGCCTGAGCCGTTGATCGAGCCATGCCAGATCACCCCGGAACCCAGCACCGAGGTGATTCGCTCTACCCCCTGTATAGGCTGCTGCGACTCGGTAGGAATCGAATTTCGTTTGAACATATACAACAATTGTACCGTAGAACGAGACTCGAGGTAGACCGGGAAATCGATTGAGAAGTATACCTAGAAGAGGGCAAAAAAAGACACGTGAGAAGCATTCTCACGTGTCCAGGCCTCTATAGGTCTGCTGGCCTACGCCCCATCGCTCTTTTCCTCATCTTTGGCGCTCATCTGTACGCCCATAATATTGAAGCCGGAATCCACGTACAGGACATCGCCGGTTACGCGTGCGGAGAGATCGGAAGCCAGGAAGACGGCGGCGTTGCCCACGTCCTCAATGGTGATGTTCTCGCGCATGGGTGACATATCGGCAAAATGTTTGTACATGTCGCGAAATCCGCCCACGCCGGCAGCCGCCAGCGTACGGATGGGACCCGCCGAAATGGCATTCACCCGGATCTTTTGCGGGCCCAGGTCGTAGGCGAGGTACCGCGTGGAAGACTCCAGCGCTGCCTTTGCAACTCCCATCACGTTATAATGCGGCGCAACTTTCACCGAGCCATAATAGGTGAGACTCATGACCGATGCGCCCGGATTCATGACCGGCAGGAATGCCCTGGTCAGAGCGATAAATGAGAAGACGCTGATATCCAGTGCATTCTTAAAGCCCTCACGCGAGGTGTTATAGAAAGGACCTGTGAGCTCCTCACGGCCCGCGAAGGCGATGGAATGTACCAGGACATCGATCTTGCCAAAGTGCTGGGCAGCTTTTTCCGCGACCACACTGATCTCTTCATCCTTTGTGACGTCGCATTGTTCCACCCACTGGCAGCCTACCTTTTCCGCCAGCGGCTTGACGCGGCGCTCAAGCATTTCACCCGCGTAGCTGATACCCAGAGTTGCGCCTTCTCGATGGAATGCCTGCGTAATACCCCAGGCGATGGACCGCTCGTTTGCCAGACCGAATACCAGTGCGTTCTTGCCGTCAAGTAAACCCATTGTGCCTCCGTTAACGTCATTGCGAGGAGGGTGTTCGTCCCGACGTGGCAATCTCACTATGAAGTAGCAGATTGCTTCGCCAAAAAACGGCTCGCAATGACATGACCTTTCACCAGGAACCGCCATGGCTTCGAAAGCCAGGGCTCCGGCGTATTATTTAAACCCACTCGAGGACCTTTCGTCACGAGCGAATTTGGGACTTTTACTCCCTCTTCGATCCACAATCCGCCACTAGTCTGTGTGAGATCGATGCCGTTCTCGTTTTTTGTGATCCCCATTGCCTGACATAGCTTACCCGGACCAAATGTATCGCGCCCGTGCCGGCGCTCCATGATGATATCCACACCCTTGATGGGCTGGATGGCGCGGATCAAGACCGCAGCCGGAAATCCTGCTCGCTCCGTGACAACATTCAGCATCCAGTGATTGCCGTAAGTGAAATAGACATAGGCATGTCCCGCCTCACCGAACATGACCGCCGTGCGCGGAGTGATCCCGGCCTTTGCATGGCATGCTAAATCCTTTTGCGAGATGTAAGCTTCGGTCTCGGTGATCAAGCCGACGAGTTTCTGCCCATCCAGGATGCGAACCAGGCGCGCGCCAATAAGCTGACGGGCAACGGTTAATGTGGAGCGATTGTAGAAAGCACGAGTGAGAAGTTTAGCCACCGAGTTCACAGAAAGCGCTGATTACCTTAAGCGTGGATCACGTTTGAGCGTCAGTCTCAACCCATCTGTAAGCCCAATGGAGGGACGGTAGTTGAGCTTCTGGCTGGCGAGGGTAAGGTCGGCGCACAGACGAGAGACGCCTGCCGAGGTTTTCGGGTTATAGATCACTTCGGCGTTGCTGCCTGTCACGTTTTGCACAGCCCGTATGAGGTCGCGAATGCTGGTTTCCTGCCCTGATCCCACGTTGATCACATGGCCATTGATGTTTGGCGCGGTTGCCGCCGCGACCAGCGCGCTGACCACATCGTCCACGTAGACGAAATCGCGGGTCTGGTTCCCATCGCCGTGCATGACCAGCGTCCCGCCGCGCTGCGCCTGCTTGAGATAGTGCGGCACGACGGGGGGGTGTGAAGGAGGAAGATTCTGTCCTGGCCCATAGGCATTGAATATCCGCAGGCTGACCGTTTCGATTCCCCACAATCCTCCGATCGTGCGAACGTAGTATTCTGCGGCCAGCTTCGAGACGGCATATGGCGAACGCGGGTTCGGGGTTAGCGACTCACGTAAGGGTTGCTCCTCCAGATCTCCATAGACGGCGCCCGAAGAAGCCAGCACCACGCGCCGCACGCCGACATCGCGCATCGCCTCCATGAGCGCCACGGTCCCACCAACGTTGACGTTGTTGTAATCGCGCGGATAGGTGATCGATTCCGGGACCGAAACCCGCGCCGCCAGATGATAGACCACATCCACTTCCTGGAGCAGAGTCCAGAGCTTGGGACGGTCGCTCACATCGCCGCGCGTGAAATGGACGTCGGGTCCCAGCGCCTGAGGATTGCCTGTGGAGAGGTCGTCCAGCCCGCGGATCTCATGTCCTTCCCGGGCGAGCTGGTTGGCAAGCGCAGAGCCGAGGAAGCCCGCGGCTCCGGTGATGAGGAAGTTCATACGTGGGAGGGATTATAGCACCAAGGAAATCGCTCGTTTGTGCCTCTCCGGATCTGGGTGGATACTCATCCATATTGATTGACATATCTGTGGTATTGTGTTATTATCCCTGTTGTAGGATAACAGTAAGTTCATGTTGGAAGTACAAATACCAACAGCTCACGGTTTGATCCGTGGGTTGTTTTATTTTGCCCTCCGATGGAACAAACAGAACACCTAATTTTTCAATTGCCAAAGGAGGCAAATACAATGTCTGAGCGTATAACTGGTACAGTTAAGTGGTTCAATGGTGACAAAGGCTTCGGCTTCATCGAGCGCGAAGGTGGAAAGGACGTTTTCGTCCATTTCTCCGCTATTCAAGGCGATGGTTTCCGCAACCTGCAAGAAGGACAGAAGGTCGAGTTCAATGTCGAACAAGGCCCGAAGGGCCCGCAGGCGTCCAACGTCACAATGAGCTACTAATCAAAGACGTCGAAGAGCCCCGCATTTGCGGGGCTCTTTTGATTCCCGGGCTGGTCAGGCTACCAGCGCCATTGCATTCACGCCTGTCATACCGGGCAGAGCTCGTTGCCACTCCAGGTCGGGGAGAGATGTACGAAATACCTGGCCGCTGGATAACACGGCATAGAGTTCTTGGTCGGCTTGAAAGAACCGCTCGACCATGCCGCGGTGCCATGGGACCTTGAGTCCATTGGATGCTAGTGACCAGGTATGGCCCCCATCCCGTGATTCTTCGATCCTTCCATTGGAGTCCACGTAATCGGCTGGACCGAGAATAATGCGGTCGGAATCATTGGGGTCCACCCAGACCGCGCGGCAGTAACAATCGTACAGGAGCCGCCAGGTTCTCCCGCCGTCGTTCGAGCGGTAGAAGCCTCCACCTGTCGGCGCGTACACCAGATCCAGTGAGGAAGGATGAACCTCGATGGAGTGGACATCCGGGTAGACAAACGGCTCTGGCGGTCCTTCAAAATCGGGGTTTCCATCGCTGCCCTCGGCAAGCTGCCATGTTTCCCCGTTATTGTCGGAAACAAGCACGCCGCCGACCTCAACCGCGGCGTACAGGCGCGATCCATGGAATGCGAAGCCGCGCACGCAACCTGCCTCGGGCGAATAGGGCAGCGACCATCGATGTTGATCACGCAGTTCTGCCACCTCCGGGCAAAGGCGCCAAGACATGCCTGCATCCTGCGAGACAAATATACCGGCGGGTTCGGTGCCGGCAAAGATGCGCGTAGCAACGTCTGGATGATGAGCCATCCAACGGACGTGCCGGATGGTTAAGCCCTCACTCGCCTCCTCCCAATGTTTTCCAGCATCGATGGAGCGAAAGATGCCGTCTTCGGTCCCGGCAATAATAGTCCCATCGCGTGCTGTCACACTTGTAACGTTTTGATCGCTTAAGCTTCGGGCTGGTTCCTGTCCATTTATTGGGTTATGTTGAAAGATAACAATGCCTCGTTGCGTCGCGAGAATGATATGGTTCATGATCCCTCACTTCCAAAAGATGTTCAAAAATTATACAACGGCACAAAACAAAACCCGCTTCGTTGTGAAGCGGGTTTTGACGTACGATTCTCTGGCTCGGGCATTACCCTGCGAAAACTGTGCTCAGATGGGTGAGGAACCAGTCGCGTGCCAGCCGGGCGGCATACTCCAGGGTTCCGGGCTCTTCAAAGAGGTGGGAAGCCCCTGGAACCACAGTTAACTGCTTAACTCCAGCTGGCTGCATCTGGGCAAGCGCCTGTTGGTTCAAATCCACCACGACGTCGTCGTTGCCGCCTACGATCAACAGAGTCGGCGCCTCGACCTGAGGTAATGCCCGCCCTGCCAGGTCGGGCCGCCCGCCGCGCGACACGATTGCGTCTACCCGGTCAGGTAGTTCTGCAGCAGCCATAAGTGCCGCGGCGGCGCCAGTGCTGGATCCAAACAGGCCTTTCTTAAGACCGTAGGTGTACGGCTGCAGCTCCAACCATTCGAGGACTCCGGCGGTACGGCGGGCGAGCAGATCGACGTCGAAACGCAGATAACGGGTCTGCATGTCGCTCTCTTCTTCGTATGGAGTTAACAGGTCAAAGAGTAAGGTTGCCAGACCGCCTTCCTGCAACGTCTGCGCGACATACTGGTTACGCGGGCTGTGACGGCTGCTGCCACTGCCATGGACAAAAACAACAAATCCCCTGGTGTCATCTGGTATGCTCACGATCCCCTCGAGTCGAACCCCGGTGCTTAGAATTTGCACATATCGATTTTCAGTAATTGTTTTATTCATAATTCCTCATAAAGGCGAACCCTTATTCATGGAGCAACTGTTGATCTGATTCTTGCAAGAGGGACCGTACCTCGTCATCCGTCATCTGGCTGAAATCCTCATACCAGCGACCCACGCCCTGGAACGGCTCGGGAGTGATGGCGCAAACGATCTCATCTACCTCACGCCGGAATGCCTCACAAACTTCCGCAGCCGCAGTCGGCACGGCGACCACGATCCGGGCGGGGTGCTGGGCACGGAGGCCCTTTACGGCAGCGCGCATGCTGGCGCCTGTCGCCAACCCGTCGTCGATGAGAATAACCGTCCGGTCACGAACA